>NZ_PVUE01000022.1 GCF_003003235.1 Antricoccus suffuscus | reverse complement strand
AGTCGTAGGTCGCTTCAGGGTCCTCGATAGGGGTCAGGAACGTCGGTAGCGCCCTCCGCTCATCCTGGTCACCCTCGTCCCCGTGGTCGTGGTCAGGGTCGGGTTCGGTGTGGCCGGTGGCCGCATCGACGGCATCACGCAGCCGGTCATTCGGGTCGAGTTGCTCGCCTGGTTGGGCATTCGCGTCGAGTCCAGTAGGCATGGGTGGCTCCTGTTCGGATTGCCGCGGCACCGGTTCTCGACACCGCGGTGGATGGGTCTTCTGGCCTCGACGCTAGACCGACGCACCGACACTTTCCGGTGATCATTTTTCACGCGGCTTCGCCTATCCGCCAGCCGTTTGTCGGCGACGACGAACCGGACACGAACTCACGGACCGTGCGGACGTCCGTGGCGCGGTCCTGACAGATGTCATGGGTAGAAGGTGACCTTCGGTGTAGGCGCATCGGCCGGTGGTGCAGCAGTGTCGAGGTATGCCAATTACCGATGAATCAAGCGTCGTACTCGACGCGGTGACCAAGACGTTCGGATCCGTGACCGCGGTGGACGGACTCTCGCTACGCATCAACCGCGGCGAGGTCGTCGCCTTGCTCGGCCCTAATGGCGCCGGCAAGACCAGCACGGTCGACATGATCCTTGGGCTCTCCACACCGACGACCGGCAACGTCAGCGTCTACGGAATGGCGCCACGCAAGGCGGTATCGCTCGGGGCCGTGTCTGCGGTCATGCAGACTGGCGGGTTGCTGAAGGACTACACGGTCGCCGAAACCGTGCAGTTAACCGCCTCGCTGTTCACCCCGTCACGCCCGGTCAGCGAGGTACTCGAACGCGCGGGAATCACCGACATCGCCGATCGTCGCGTGGGCAAGTGTTCCGGTGGTGAACAGCAGCGACTGCGTTTCGCCTTAGCGCTTCTACCCGATCCAGACTTGCTGATTCTGGATGAGCCGACCACTGGCATGGATGTGGAAGGGCGCCGCGAGTTTTGGACGGCCATCCGTGAGGACGCCAAACGCGGACGCACGGTCATTTTCGCTACCCACTACCTCGAGGAGGCCGATGCGTACGCCGATCGGATCGTGTTCGTACGCCGCGGCTCCATCGTCGCCGACGGTACAGCGGCCGAGATCAAGAGTCTCGCTTCCGGACGTACCCTCCGCGCAACGGTGAGCGACGCCGACCAGCCAACGATCGCCGCGCTGCCAGGGGTCGACTCGATCGACGCTCGGGGCGATTCGCTCATCATCCACGGCAAAGACGTCGACGACGCCGCCCGATATCTGCTCAACAACACCGACGCACACGACCTCGAGATCACTTCCCACAACCTTGAGGACGCGTTCGTCGCGCTGACCGCCGATCAGGCCACCCCGCAGGTTCAGAACCCCACCGAGCATTCCCGAGTAGGAGCAACAGCATGACCAGCACCACGATTGAGCGCCAGGTCCCGACACTCGGCGGATTCTCTACAACGTTCGTTCGCCTAGAGATGCGACGGATGTTCCGCAATCGCCGCACAATGATCTTCACCTTCATCTTGCCGCCGGCGATGTTCCTGCTGTTCGGCACCGACTCGACGTATAAAAACACGCAAGCGGGCAACGGCAACGTCACCGCGTACATCATGATCTCGATGGCCGTGTACGGCGCGATGATCGCCGCGACCAGCGGCGGCGCCATGGTCTCCGTCGAACGAGCCGTGGGATGGAGCCGTCAACTGCGGCTGACACCGCTCAACCCCGTGTCCTATATCGCGATCAAGGTCGTCGTCGCAATGTCGATGGGCCTCGCGGCGGTCGTTATCACTTGCGCAGTCGGCATGGGCTTTGGCGCCGACTTGCCGGTAGCCGACCTGATCGGGTGCGCAATCCTCGCCTGGCTGGGGTCCTTGGTGTTCGCCGCATTCGGTCTGTTCATGGGATACCTGCTCCCGAGCGAGAATGTCATGCAGGTCCTCGGACCGGTGCTCGCGGTCCTGTCGTTCGCCGGCGGTCTGTTCGTCCCGCTCGACCAGATGGGTTCAGTTTTCGCGAGCATCGCTCAGTACACCCCTGTGTACGGCGTCGGCATCATCGCCCGCTATCCACTGACCCACGATGGGTCGTTGGTCATCGCGATTGTCAACGTCTTGGTGTGGACCGCACTGTTCGTAGCCGGCGCCGCATGGCGGTTCCGGAAGGACACCGCTCGGGTGTAGCCGGTACGACGGCACCTACTAGCGTGATACACGTGACGTCTGCAGCCTCCATCACCCGGAGCGGCTCCCCACCGACAATCGTCAGGGTAGTCGCTGCCGGGGTTTGGCTGCTATTTCTGAGCGGCCCCTCTCTCGAGCTCGTTCATCACGCCGAAGGATGGCGCAAGTACCTTGGCCTGGGGGCGCTTGCGCTGTTCATCTGTCTGTATCTGTGGACCTTCGCGCGGTTCGCGGGCACGCGCAGTTCGTATCCGGAGAACCCGAAAACCGTTGTTCCCCAATGGTTATGCATTGCCGGGCTCCTGGCCTTGGTCGCAGCACTCGCACCGGGCGCAAGGGACGAGTCGCTCACGGCGCTCGTCTTCGTTGCCGCGATAGTAGTCGCGGTGCTCCCGATCCGACAGGGACTGACCGCGGTCGCCGCGCTCTTCATACTGACCGAACTCCTCGGTCGATTAGTGACAGGTTGGTCCGAGAATGGCGACGGCCTGGCGATCATCCTGGCTGCCGCCGCGACGTGGGCGTTCAGGATGGCACTCATGCGCCGCCAGCAGCTCGTCCTGGCCGAACGCGAGCTCGGTGAGCTGGCCCTCGAAGAGGAACGATCCCGAATCGCCCGCGATCTACATGACATCCTCGGTCACTCGCTGACGGTGATTGCGGTCAAGACCGAGCTGGCCGGCCGGTTGCTCGACGTCGACACCGAACGCACCCGCGCCGAACTCCAGGATCTTGAGCGGCTCACTCGCGACGCCCTCGCCGATGTACGAGCAACGGCGTTGGGGGTACGTGGCATCGCGCTGCCGGGCGAGATCGCGTCCGCTCGAAGTGCACTTGAGGCGGCCGGCATCGACCCGGCGCTGCCCACCGTTGCAGACGAGATACCCAGCCGCTGGCGTGAGCTGTTTGCTTGGACCATAAGGGAATCGGTGACCAACGTGATCCGCCACAGTCACGCAAAACACTGCACGATCACGATGTGTGACAGACGGCTGAGCATCACCGACGACGGAGATGGTCCGGCGTACGCCGCGACAGACGGGCGCGGGCTCAGCGGCCTACGCCAACGCGCGGCATTGGTCGGCGCGACGATCACTACTGGTTCTGGCCCCGGCGGTAAGGGCTTTAATGTCAGCGTGGAGGTTCCGTCGTGAATACGTCACAGATCCGGATCTTGCTGGCGGACGACCAGTCGCTGGTCCGCGGCGCGTTAGCCGCGCTCCTCGACCTAGAACCCGATCTCACCGTCGTTGCCGAAGTCTCGCGCGGGGACGAAGTCGTAGCGGCGGCGCGCGCCAGCCGGCCCGATGTCGCACTACTCGACGTCGAAATGCCAGGTATGGATGGAGTCTCGGCAGCACGAGCGCTCCTGCAAGCGATGCCGCGGTGCAAAGTAGTGATGGTCACGACGTTTGGGCGACCGGGCTACCTACGCAAGGCAATGGCCGCCGGCGCGCACGGTTTCGTCGTCAAGGACACTCCGGCGCGGCAACTCGCGGACGCCGTACGACGAGCCAACAGCGGCCTGCGAGTGGTCGACCCAAGCCTCGCGGCCGACTCGCTTGCCCAAGGCGACTCACCGCTGACGGACCGCGAGTCGGACGTACTTCGTGCGGCGAAGGACGGTGGGACGGTCGCGGACATCGCCCGAGAGTTGTCACTTTCCGAAGGCACCGTGCGCAACCATCTATCCAGCGCGATCGGCAAAACCGGCGCCCGCACGCGTGCCGAGGCCGTCCGGGTCGCGGTAGAGAACGGCTGGTTACTCGGCCACTAGACCGCGCCGAACTGACGGTCTCCGGCATCGCCCAGGCCCGGCACGATGTAACCGGACTCGTTGAGCCGCTCGTCGATCGAGGCGGTGATGATCGTCAGCGGAAGCCCTGATTCCTCGAGTTTCTTGAGCCCTTCGGGAGCGGCAAGCACGCACAGGACGGTAATCTGATCCGCTCCGCGGCTAGTCAGCATGCCGCAGGCGTGCTCCAGGGATCCGCCAGTGGCGAGCATCGGGTCAAGCACGAAGACCGGACGACCCTTCAAGTCCTCCGGGAGGGACTCCATGTAGGCGCGAGGCAGCAGTGTCTCCTCATCGCGCGCCAGACCCACAAACCCCATCTGCGATTCGGGAAGCAACGCCATCGACGCCTCCGCCATCCCCAACCCGGCGCGCAGGACCGGCACGAGTAGTGGCGGGTTAGCGAGCGCCGTACCGGTGGTTTTCGCTACCGGCGTCATGATTTGCACGTCGACGGTCTCGATGTGGCGGGTTGCTTCGTAGATCAGCAGAAGCGACAGCTCGCGCAAAGCCGCCCGGAAGGTCGCATTATCGGTGCGCACGTCTCGGATCGTGGTAAGCCGTGCAGCGGCAAGGGGATGATCTACGACGATGGTCTTCACGCAACAGACCTTACAGAAAGAGCCGCTTACGGGTCACCCGATCGCATAGACTTGCCCGCTATGAGCACTCCCACCGCGACCACGGACCCCGCCTCGGCGTACGCCGACGTCGTCCGCGACAACGCCAGCCTTCGCGCCTTTCTCTACGGGCTGCCCGGCGTCGACCAAGTGGGCGCCGATGCTCGGGCCGCCGCGCTCGGCGGTCGCTCGATCAAGACCGACGCCAAGAAGTGGGCGGTCGACACCGCGATCTCGATGATCGACTTGACCACGCTCGAAGGCGCCGATACACCTGGCAAGGTCCGGTCGCTGTGCGCCAAAGCCCTGCAACCGGATCCCTCCGACCTCACTGCCCCACACACGGCCGCCGTATGCGTGTATGGCGACATGGTCCGCTACGCCGTCGAAGCTCTCGGCGACTCCGGTGTCGGTGTCGCAGCGGTCGCCACGGCGTTTCCGTCCGGTCGCGCCTCCGAGGCGGTCAAGCTCGCCGACGTCAAAGACGCCGTCGATGCCGGTGCCTCCGAGATCGACATGGTGATCGACCGTGGCGCGTACCTGTCCGGTCGCTATCTCGACGTCTACGACTCGATCGTCAAGGTCAAGGCCGCCTGCGGTAGCGCACACCTCAAGGTGATCTTCGAGACCGGTGAGCTCGCGACGTACGACAATGTACGGCGAGTCTCGTGGCTGGCGATGATCGCCGGCGCCGACTTCATCAAGACCTCGACCGGCAAAATTCAGCCAGCGGCTACACCGCCCGTCACGATGATCATGCTTGAGGCGGTGCGCGACTGGTATGCCGCCACCGGGCGGCATGTCGGCGTCAAGCCAGCGGGCGGAATCCGCACCACGAAAGACGCGATGAAATACCTGGTGATCGTCAACGAAGTCGCCGGCGAAGACTGGCTCGACCCGGCGCTGTTCCGATTCGGCGCCTCGAGTCTGCTCAATGACCTGCTGCTGCAGCGGCAACGCATGTCCACCGGTCGATACAGCGGCCCCGACTACGTCACCGTCGACTAGAGCGGCCAAGGAGCGATACCGATGCCCAAATTTGACTACGCCCCGGCGCCCGAATCACGCGCGATCGTTGATATCAAAGATAAGTACGAGCTATTCATCGGCGGCGAGTTCGTCGAGTCGACGAGCGGCAAGCAGTTCGCGACTATCAACCCGGCCTCCGAGGAGCGACTCGCGACAGTCGCCGATGCGGACGAGACCGACATCGACAACGCGGTCAAGGCCGCCCGGCGCGCCTACGACCGGGTCTGGTCAAAGATGCCACCGGCAGAACGTAGCAAATACATCTTCCGCATCGCCCGGTTGTTGGCCGAGCGGGCACGCGAGTTCGCGGTCCTCGAGTCGCTCGACAACGGCAAGCCGATCAAGGAGTCCCGCGATGTCGATATACCGCTTGCGAGCGCCTACTTCTTCTATTACGCAGGCTGGGCCGACAAGCTCGCACACGCAGGATTCGGTCCTGACCCACAGCCATTGGGGGTCGCCGCGCAGGTGATCCCCTGGAACTTCCCGCTGCTGATGCTGTCGTGGAAGATCGCCCCTGCGCTGGCGTGCGGCAACACCGTCGTACTCAAGCCGGCCGAGACGACCCCGCTCACGGCGTTGCTATTCGCGGAAGTTTGTCAGCAGGCAGGGCTGCCGCCCGGTGTGGTCAATATCGTCACCGGCGCCGGCGCGACCGGCAAGGCTCTCGTGGAGCACCCCGGCGTCGACAAGGTGGCATTTACCGGTTCGACCGAGGTCGGACGCGCGATCGCGCGCAGTACCGCCGGAAGCAACAAAAAGCTGACCCTCGAACTGGGTGGCAAGGCCGCCAATATCGTCTTTGACGACGCGCCGATCGACCAGAGCGTCGAGGGAATCGTCAACGGCATCTTCTTCAACCAGGGTCATGTCTGCTGCGCCGGGTCCCGGCTGTTGGTGCAGGAGTCCGTGTACGACGAGGTGATCGAGTCGTTGCGGCTCCGACTAATGACGCTGCGCGTGGGTGACCCGCTGGACAAGAACACCGACGTCGGCGCCATCAACTCCGCGCAGCAGCTTGCCCGGATCCAGGAGCTCACTGCGGCGGGCGAACAGGAGGGAGCCGCCGCCTGGTCGGCGCCATTTACCGCACCCGACAAGGGATTCTGGTTCCCGCCGACCATCTTCACCGGCGTGTCACAGGCACATCGGATCGCCCGGGAGGAGATCTTTGGTCCCGTCTTGTCGGTGCTCACCTTCCGTACTCCGCAAGAAGCGATCGACAAGGCCAACAACACGCCGTACGGACTCTCGGCCGGCGTGTGGACCGACAAGGGTTCGCGAATTCTGTGGGCGGCGAACAATCTGCGCGCCGGGGTCGTCTGGGCAAACACGTTCAACAAGTTCGACCCGGCGAGCCCGTTCGGTGGCTACAAGGAATCCGGCTACGGCCGCGAAGGTGGCCGTCACGGCCTGGAGGCATACCTTGACTACTAAGCCACGGCTATCGGTCATGAAGACCTACAAGCTATACGTAGACGGGAAGTTCCCGCGTTCAGAGTCCGGCCGCACCTACGAGGTGTACGACGGGAAAGGGACGTTCGTGGCCAACGCCGCTAAGGCCTCTCGCAAGGACGCACGGGACGCGGTTGTCGCGGCCCGCAAGGCACAGTCCGGGTGGGCCGGCGCCACGGCGTACAACCGCGGCCAGATCCTCTACCGGGTGGCCGAGATGATCGAAGGCCGGCGGGCGCAGTTCGTCGACGATGTCCGGACCGCAGAAGGCGCTACGGCTCCCGCGGCCAACCGGATCGTCGACGCCGCGATCGATCGGTGGGTCTGGTACGCCGGCTGGACCGACAAGTTCAGTCAGGTCGTCGGTGGCGCCAACCCGGTCGCCGGACCGTACTTCAACCTCTCGACACCCGAACCGACCGGCGTTGTCGTAGCGTTCGCGCCGCAAGGGTCCTCGCTGCTGGGCCTGGTCAGCGTGATCGCACCGATCATCGCCACCGGCAACTCGGTCGTCGCTGTCTCTTCATATGCCCGGCCGTTGCCGGCGATCACTCTTGCCGAGGTGGTCGCGACCTCCGACGTACCGTCGGGTGTGGTCAATCTGCTCACCGGTGACGCCGCGGAGATCGGACCGTGGATGGCCGATCACGCTGACGTCAACGCACTCGACCTCACCGGGGTCGATGCAGACGTCGCCACCGACCTACAGATTCGGTCCGCTCAGACCCTGAAGCGCGTGTTTCCCGCAAGATCATCCGATCGGGACACAGATTTCGAGGGCGATCCAGGCACGGCCAGGCTCGCCGCATTCGTCGAGACCAAGACCGTTTGGCACCCGATTGGGACGTAATCGGGTAAACACCGAATAAAATCACCGACCCGTGCTCACCGACCTGCCCCTTCCGATCCGGCAGCCGATAGAGTAAGCGCGTCCATCAACGTCTTGAAAGGGGTGTGCCATGAGCGCGGCCGAAATCGTTCCGATTGCAGTTCATCTCGATGAGCGAACCGGTTACACGCTATGGGCCTCCCCATGGGAGGAAGACGGCGAAGAGTGGCAGGCGTTTCTCGGCGCCGACGACAAGATCCTGCTGTTCGACTCCCCCGCTCAGCTCGCCCAGTACCTACGCGGTGGCGAGGAAAACGACCTCAGCGACCATCCGGACTGGGAAGAGACTCTCGAGCTGGACCCGTTCGAACTGGTCCCGTCGGACGAGCACACTTACGACCTCGATGGCACCTACGAGCTGGTGGGCGGCGGAGCGGATCGCTGGTCGGTTCGCGAACTGGCAGATGTCTTCGACATGGTCGCCCGCATGGCCGAATGCTGCGACGATGAGATCGTCGAGCCGATCGAGGACGTACCGGAGATCGGGCTGCTGCAAGCCGGCTCGGGCGCATTCCTCGGCCGCACCGGTGACAAGGCGTGGGACAAGATCGGACTTACGCTTGCCGCGAAGTGGGAGACCGTCTGCGAACGGCTCGGCGCCTATCTTGATTGGCGCGACCCAACTGATCTCGACGCAGACCTCGCGAAGGCGCAAGCCGAGATCGATCGTGCGGTAGTGCCGATCGACGATCCGGAGGCGCTCATCGCGGCCGAAACCGAGGTCGCCGAGGAAGACGAAGAGGACCCGGTCGCGATCGCCACGCGACCCCGAGTCGCCACGGACGATGACGATGACGACGCGGACGACGACCTCGACGAGGATGATCTCGACGACGACGAGGATGACGAAGGACTCGACGAGGACGAGGCACTTGCCTACGCCTTCTGGGAAGAGGCCGGCATTCTCCCGGTAAAGATCACGTTTCCTGAGGAGCGATTCAACGGCGGTGAGGCTTTCACGTTGCGCTGCTATCTCGACGACAAACCGATCTTCATGGGCCACCGTAAGAAGCCGTGGATCTTCCGGTCCCCCGACATGCTGCTCGACGTCGTGGAAGACCCGAAGGCCCGCGGTGGCGGCGGGACCAACCATGACCTGATGCCGTTGGCGACTTGGCGCAAGATCGTCGGCGGCGTACGCGACGATGACCAGCCGTTGGCGATCACCGTCGAAGACGACATAGACCTCGCCGGTGCCGACGCGATGATCCGCGGCGACATCGACTTTGACCCGACCGAATTCGCCCGCGCGGCGGACTTCCTCGTCGATATAGCCGACTACGCACACCTCGAAGACGTCCGCGCGCTATTGGAAGACGACGGCGACCTCGCCACGGTCACCAACGCCGCCCGCGACGAGGAGGAAGCGGACATCGACGAGGACGATGCCCTGATCAAGGCATGGGAAACTGCCCTCACCAAGACGGCCGCGGTAGTCGACTGGGTTGAATAGCTCCGGTCTTGACGGCGCTTCGCCGGCGACGAACGCCCGCGTGATCGTGCTTGCCGGGCCATCCGGTAGCGGCAAGTCGCGGTTAGCGGACCGACTGGGCCAACCAATCTTGCGCCTGGATGACTTCTACCGCGACGGCGAGGACCCGATGTTGCCGCGGCATGGCGCGCACGCCGACTGGGAGTCACCGGCCGCGTGGCACGGTGACCGCGCGCTCGATGCGATCCTGCGGCTGTGCGCCGGGGAGCAGATCGACGTGCCGATCTACTCGATGGCGGCCAACCGTGCCGTGGGAAGCCGGCCGATGTCACTCGACGGCGCGCCTTTCCTCGTCGTCGAAGGGCTCTTCACCAGTGAGGTCGTCGCCCCGATACGCGTCGCGGGGCTGCTCGCCGCGGCCGTCGTGCTCCGTAACAACCCGCTACTGACATTCGTACGACGAATGCGCCGCGACTTTGCCGACGGCCGCAAGCCGCCACGAGACATCGTGCGGATCGGCGTGGGGAAGCTCGCGCGCGAGCGGTCGGTCGTCCGGGCTCTCGTCGCCGCCGGTGGTACGCCGATGAGCAATCCCCGGGCCATGCGATACCTGGGTCAACTCATCACCTCTGCGTCCGTCAAATGGTGAGCAGCTCGGCGTACCTGGGCTTGATGACCTGGTCGATGATCTCCAGGCGTTCGTCGAAGTTGATGAACGCCGACTTCATCGCGTTGACCGTGAGCCATTGCAGATCGGCCCATCCGTAACCAAACGCATCGTGCAGCAGCCGCATCTCGTTACTCATGGACGTGCCGCTCATCAGCCGGTTATCGGTGTTGACAGTGACCCGAAACTTCAGTTTCCGCAGCAGGCCGATCGGATGCACCGCAATCGAGTCGACGGCACCGGTCTGCACGTTGGACGACGGGCACAACTCCAGTGGAACGCGTCGATCCCTTACATATTCAGCTAGCCGGCCAAGTCGCGGCGTACCATCTGCGTCGATAGTGATGTCGTCGATGATTCGCACTCCGTGACCAAGCCGGTCCGCGCCGCACCACTGCAGCGCCTCCCAGATCGAAGGCAACCCGAAGGCCTCCCCCGCGTGAATGGTGAAGTGCGCGTTTTCGCGGCGCAGATATTCGAACGCGCTTAGGTGCCGGGTCGGCGGGAAGCCAGCCTCGGCGCCTGCGATGTCGAAGCCAACCACGCCCTGGTCCCGGTAGCGTACGGCGAGGGCCGCGATCTCCTGGGAGTTGGCGGCGTGCCGCATCGCCGTAAGCAGCCCACGGATCCGCAGGAACTTTCCCTGCGCCGCGGCGTTTTCTTCGGCGCGCCGAAATCCTGTGAGTGACGCTTCGACGATCTCTGGAAGCGTCATTTCACGCTGCAGGTGCTGTTCGGGGGCGAACCTGACCTCGGCGTACACGACCCCGTCGTTCATCAGGTCCTCGCCGCACTCGAACGCGACACGCTCGATCGCCTCGGGTGTCTGCATGACACCGACCGTGTGGTCGAACGTCTCGAGGTAGCGCACCAGCGAGCCGGAGTTGGCGGACTCGGCAAACCACTCGCCCAACTGGCCGGCATCGGTGGTGGGTAGCGCGTCGTAACCGGTCTGGTCTGCCAGCTCGATGATCGTGCTGGGTCGCAAACCTCCGTCGAGGTGATCGTGCAGCAGGGCTTTGGGTGCGCGCACTATCTGCGCGGCGTCGAGGGCGTCGCTCATGCCGATACGGTACGCGTTAGCCGTCGGTCTTGGTGCGCCACCGGAATGTCAGCACACACAGCACGAGACCCACGACGGCCCAAGCGCCCAGAAGGAGAAACACCCGATCCAGCTCGAAGGAATGCGCTGCCTCGGCGGCCTTTGCCGCGTCCGGTAGGAAGACGTAGCGCAGGCCCTGCGCCATCCACTTCAGCGGGAACAGTGCGCCGATCGTCTGCAGCCAGTCCGGAAGCTGAGTGAATGGCAGGAACACGCCGGAGATGAACTGCAGCAACAAGGCGATGGGCGTCACCATCGCTGGTGCACCGCGGCCCGTTTTCGGTATCGACGAGAACGCGATGCCGACCAAGGTGCAGGCGGCGACACCAAGCAGTAGAACGGCGAGGAACACCAGCCACTTCGTGACCGTGGCCGGCAGCGAAACGTCATAGAAGATCAGCGCGACCACCAGCATCAGGATCGTCGAGATCAGCGACAGGATCAGGACGAGGATGACTTTGCCGAGGAAGTAGGCCGACTTCGGCATCGGTGTGCCGCGCAGCCGTTTGAGCAAGCCCGAGTCGCGTTCGATCGGAATGGTGATGGCGAGGTTCTGGAAGCTGGTCGTCATGAGTCCGGCGGCGATCATGCCGGGCACGAGGTAGTTGATGTAGCCGACGCCGGGCGCGACATCACTCGAATTTCCGAACAGCGCGCCGAAGATGATCAGCAGGAAGACCGGAAAGATGAGGGTGAATACCAGGGACGACTTCTCCCGGAAGAACGAGTAGATTTCGGCACGCACCCGAGCGACGGCAACCGGACCGTAGCTGACCTTCGCTGGCTGGACACGTGTGACTGTGGCGATCTCAGCGTCGGAGGACATGGCGGCGTTCGCGTTACTCACTGTTGTTCTTGCCAATCATCTGGAGGTAGATGTCTTCAAGCGTCGGACGTGCAACCGTCAGCTCGGAAAGCTCGCCGTGCTCCGCGGCAAGGTCGGCCACGACTCGCGTCGGCTCGTCGGTGCTGATCTTGACGGTCTGTCCGGCGCCGTCGCGGTAGGTCACGATCGCGCTCGCGTCCTCCCGACCACCGAGTAGTTCCGGAGTATTGACCTCGAGGATTTGTCCCTTGCTAATCACACCGACCCGATGTGCGAGATACTCAACCTCGTCGAGGTAGTGAGAGGTCAGCAGGATCGTTGTACCCTGCTCGTTGAGCGACTTGATCAGAGCCCAGAACTGGCGGCGCGCATCGGGGTCGAAGCCGGTCGTTGGCTCGTCGAGGAAAAGCAGCTCAGGTCGACCGATAATGCCGAGCCCGACATCGAGTCGGCGGCGCAGCCCACCGGACAGCGCGGACGCCCGCGAGTCGGCCTTGTCGGCGAGCCCGATCAACTCGATCACCTCGTCGATTTGCCGGGGATTGGGATAGTAGGCGGCGAAGATGGCGAGCGACTCGCGCACCGTCAGATCGCTCAGGTCGTTGGTGGACTGCAGCACGATCCCGATCTTGGAGCGCCACGACAGGCCTGCTTCCTGCGGGTCCTCCCCGAGCACCGAGGCCTGGCCGCCGGTCCGGTCTCGATAACCTTCCAGGATCTCAACCGTCGTACTCTTGCCGGCCCCATTGGGCCCGAGCAGTCCGAAGATCTCGCCATGCCTAATCTCCAGATCGAGGCCGTCGACAGCGTTATACGACTGTTTGCGGGTTCCATAGGTCTTGACTAGGCCGCGCGTCTGTAAGGCGAGTTCGCTCATTCGCGCCATTCTTCCTTACTAAATCCTTGTTAAGCAACGCGACCTGCATCGATAGTGTCAATGACTCGCGATCGACCGTGGCGCGTGGACGGGGCGGAACCCACCTCATATGCCCCCTCAAGTGCCTCCAGGGCGCGGTCAAACTTCGTCTCGTCATCGCCGTGTAACCGCAGCAGCGGCGTACCTGCTCGCACCGATTCGCCGACGCCGCAGGCCCACGTCACGCCGGCGGTAGCACTGACCGGGTCCTCCTTGCGGGCCCGACCGGCGCCGAGCCGCCAGGCCGCGATTCCTACGGCATAGGCGTCGAGGCGGGTCAGTACGCCGTCCGCAGGAGCGAGGATCTCCCGGGTATGCCGCGCGACCGGCAACCGCGCGTCGGGGTCGCCGCCCTGCGCGCGGATCATCGCCTTCCAGGTGTCCATCGCTTTGCCTCCCGACAGCACGTCGGCCGGATCGGTGTCGATACCAACGGCGATCAGCATCTGGCGCGCCAATGTCAGCGTCAACTCAACGACGTCTGCCGGTCCGCCTCCGGCGAGTACGTCGACCGACTCGGTCACCTCGAGGGCGTTTCCGGCGCTCCGGCCGAGCGGGCTGTCCATATCGGTGAGCAGGGCTGCGGTATGTACGCCGTGCGCCGAGCCGAGGCGCACCATCGTCTCGGCTAGCCGCCGCGCCGACGGGAGGTCGGTCATAAACGCGCCCGAGCCGACCTTGACGTCGAGGGTGAGCGCGTCGGCGCCCTCCGCGATCTTCTTACTCATGATCGAGCTGGCGATCAACGGGATCGAGTCGACGGTGCCGGTCACGTCTCGCAGCGCGTAAAGCTTCTTGTCCGCTGGTGCGAGATTGTCGCCTGCTGCACAGATGACCGCACCGACGTCCTCGAGCTGAGCCCGGTAGGCCGCGGAGCTGATCGATGCCTGCCAGCCCGGGATCGACTCCAGTTTGTCGAGCGTGCCGCCGGTGTGCCCGAGCCCGCGTCCGGACAGCTGCGGCACGATCGCGCCGCAGGCCGCGACCAGCGGGGCCAGCGGAAGCGTGATCTTGTCGCCGACCCCTCCGGTGGAGTGCTTGTCCGTGGTGGGCTTGTCGAAGGCCAGCGACATCCGTTCACCGGAATCGATCATGGCATCGGTCCAGCGCTCGATTTCGCGGTCTGTCATGCCTTGCAGGAAGATCGCCATCAGCAGGGCGGACATCTGTTCCTCGGCTACTCGTCCACCGGTGTACGACGACACCATCCACGCGATCTGCTCGTCGGATAGCTCACCGCCGTCGCGCTTGGCCCGGATGACGTCGACGGTGTCGAACTCGCCCATGGTGCTCCCTTGTCTTGGGTTCGCTACTTCCTGACGATATGCGCGATATCGCCGGCATCAAACGCATCTGGCAGGATCTCGGTCATCGGCCTGGGCCCACTTGCGGTCATCAGTAAGCATTCCGGTCCGCCGTTCTCCCAGAGCAACTGACGGCACCGCCCACATGGCATCAACGACGATCCCTCGGCGTCCACGCACGACACCGCGACCAGCGTGCCGCCGCCGGTGAGATGCAGCTGCGACACGAGGCCGCACTCAGCGCACAGCGCGACGCCGTACGCCGCGTTCTCCACGTTGCAGCCGGTGACGGTTCGACCATCGTCGACGAGCGCCGCGACACCGACCCGAAACTTCGAGTACGGCGCATAGGCGTGTCGCATCGCCTCGACCGCGCGTTCCTGAAGCCAATCCCAGTCGATGTCGACCATGGCCTATTTCCCCTTGCGGTAGTCGAGACCGTCCGCGGCCGGTGGTCTCAGTCGCTGCGCGGCGAAGGCAAGTACGAGCAACGTGATGATGTTAGGAATCGCCGACTTGAAGGACTGCGGAATACCGGTATTGGACAGCCACATCCACCCGAAGATCACATAGCCGACGACGTAAGCGCCAAGGTTGCGCGAGAATTGCGCGCGCAGTCGAGTCGACTGGAATGCGCGGATCGCGAAGTAGATCACTGCGGCGATCAGTATCAGAACCAGCACCAAGACGATTCCGAGACCGATCTTCGCCGGCGTACCGCTCACCGTCGTGCGCCCGGGGATGAACTCCATGCTGATCAGCAGCCGGATGGCCGCCACCACCAACGCTGCCACCGACGCAATCCCAACCACCACAGTGAAGATCAGCGTGGACCGGTGGCTGGACCTCTTCACCGCGACCTCGGCGCGTCGTTCTGCCAGCTTGCGCAACTCCAATACCAGCATCATCGCCAGGCCGAGGGCGACTAGTACGACGATTGCGGTCGACGCAGTGAGATCGGACCGCGCGTTGACCGCACTCGTGTAACCGAACAGCAGGCTTCCCAGCAGCGTGCCGCTGGTCGTCCAGTTGCCGAAGATCAGCGCCGCAAGTCCGACGTACCCACGTCCGCCGGTCTGGTTTTCCAGATATATCTGCGAGCTCACGGTGACGAGGTAGGCGCCCCCGATGCCACCCATCGCACCGGAGATGATCACCGCGATGTACTTCATTTTGTAGACGTTGACACCGAGCGTCTCGGCCGCCTGCGGGTTCTCGCCCGAGGAGCGCACCCGCAGCCCGAATGCGGTCCGCCACAGGATGTAGAACGTAATCGGGAACAGCGCCAGACACAGGATCGTCAGCAGGCTGAGGTTAGTAGTGAGACCGCCGACGATCCCGGCTAGGTCCGACACCACCGGAATTCCCTTGTGCTGCACGTCGTTCATCCAGTTGCTCCACGGCAGCGTGATCTTGGTGATCTGCCCGACCGGCGGTGACTGTTTGCCGTTTGACTCGGGAAACAACAGTTCGGCCATCATCCCGGCAACACCGAGGGCGAGGAGATTGATCGCGACACCGGACACAATGTGGTCGACACCGAAAGTGACGGTGGCGATGGCGTGAATGAGACCGAAGAGCGCACCGCCGATCATGCCCGCGATAACGCCGACCCACGGGCCGTGCAGCGAACCCTGCCACGCGCCGAAGATTGTGC
Organism: Antricoccus suffuscus; assembly: GCF_003003235.1. NCBI lineage: Bacteria > Bacillati > Actinomycetota > Actinomycetes > Geodermatophilales > Antricoccaceae > Antricoccus > Antricoccus suffuscus. The sequence continues at coordinate 66,260 of NZ_PVUE01000022.1, read as the reverse complement.
CGGCGATCAGCATGCCTTCGAGCCCGATGTTGACGATGCCTGAGCGCTCGGACCAGAGCCCCGCCAGGCCGGCCATCGCGATCGGCATCGTCAGCACGAGGGTGGCCGTTATCGAGCCGACGGACGTGAACTGCGTCGCGCCGGTAGCCCACCGCACCAGGCAGAATGCAACGAACACGGCCGCGAGAATGGCGAGCTTACCGCGGGTGCTGATCCGCTTGCGGCGAGCGCCCCCGGGATGCTCCACGCCGGCGTCGATAAGCGCGCTGCTGCCGGTGGTCATCGTGTCCCCTCCCCGCTGTCGCTATCGGTCGTTCGCTGGTGTGGCTGCTCAACGTCGGCGGCTTCTTCAGATGTCGAGTCCGTCGACGGCGGACCGCCGTCTGGGATCTCCGCCGGATGCGCCGGGGTATTGGCCGCGACCGATCGCGCTTCGGCCTCCTTGGCCCTGCGCGAGACGACCGTGTAAGCAATAACCACGGCAAAAAGCACGACTGCCTGCATGATCGAGGCCAGCTTGTTGGAGATCCCGATGATCTGAAATCCGCGAGTGGCAACGTCAAGGAAGGCCCAGACGATCGCGGCGAAAAACATCCCGACCGGCGAGTTGCGACCAAGCAATGCGACCGCGATCCCGATGAAACCAAACCCGCTCAGAAACGTCTCGGAGAAGTTGTGCTGGTTGCCACCGAGAAGCTCAGCCATCCCCACCAGCCCGGCGATCCCGCCGGAGATGAACATCGCATAAATCGTCATCTTCTTCGCGCTGACGCCGCTAGCGGCCGCAGCGGTCGGGTTTTGGCCCGAGGCGCGAAGGTCGAAGCCGAACCGCGTGCGTTTAAGCAGGAAGGCGTAAACCACACCTAGCAGGAGGGCGATGACGATGAACCCATAGGTCTTCGTCGACGGTGGCGGCGGATCGAAGCCGAGCGCGTCGAGGATCGGGTTGACGATCTTGTTGAGGTCCGGAAACCAACCGGACTGATCGATCGTCTCGGTGAACGGTTTGCGCCCACCTGGATCGGGGCTCCACCCGCCATCGCGCAGCAAGAAACCGATCAGCGCGGCGGCGATCGCGTTGAGCATGATTGTCGAGATGACTTCGCTGACCCCGCGCGTGACCTTCAGGATGCCGGCGATGCCAGCCCAGATCGCGCCGGTGATCGAGGCGGTCACAATCATGACGAGGATGTGCAGTACTGCGGGCAGATTGTTGACCGATGCGCCGACGTACGCCGCGACAAGTGCCGCAAGCCGGTATTGTCCCTCGACGCCAATGTTGAACAGGTTCATGCGGAAGCCGACCGCGACCGCGAGCGCGGAGATGTAGTACATCCCGGTGCGGTTGATCAGCTCCACTATGTTGCGTCCGCGCGACATCGTCTGATTGACGCTGTCCAGTACGGCGCCGATATTGAAACCTGAGGCAATGATGACGATCGCTACGACAACGAGAGCGAAGATAAACGCCGCGACAGGGGCGGACATCGTCAGCCCGAGCTTGCGGATCCGGGCCTGACGCAGCGAGGGTCCGCTGACCGACTCGCGTTCGGGTTCGAGATCGGTCGCGGTGACGCCGTCAATCTGGTCCGGCGTGCGGTCACCGTCGTCGTTCGACTCACCGCGGTTCGTTGGCTCGGTCACTTCTTCTCCCCCGCGCCGCTCGTCTTCTCCCCCGCGCCGGTCATGGCGCCGCCAAGGTCTTCTGGGGTCACGGTGCTCGGATCGAACCCGCCCGCGATCGCGCCGCGCAGGATTACCAGCAAGGTGTCACTCAGACCGATCAGCTCATCAAGGTCGGCGGAGATCAGCAACATGGCCATCCCCGCCGCGCGCGCCGAGCGCAGGTTGTCCCAGATCGCGCTCTGAGCGCCCACATCTACACCTCGAGTCGGGTGCGCGGCGATCAGTAGTTTAGGGCTGTGGGCCATCTCCCGGCCGATGATCAGCTTTTGCTGGTTGCCACCGGACAGCGAACCGGCAGTGACGTCGATGCTCGGCGTACGGACGTCTTCCTCGGCCACGATGCGCTTGGTGTCGGCCTTCGCGTCGACCACGTCGATGAAGAAGTTGCCCTTGATGTTGGGCTTCTGCGTCTGATGCCCGAGGATCCGGTTCTCCCAGAGCGGCGAGTCCAGTAACAGGCCGTGCCGGTGCCTATCTTCAGGTATATAACCGATACCGGCCTCTCGACGGCGGCGGGTAGACCACTCGACGATGTTGTCGCCGTCGAAGTCGATTGAGCCGGACTCGAGAAGTCGCAGGCCCATAATCGCCTCGACGAGCTCGGCCTGCCCGTTGCCCTCGACACCGGCAATGCCAAGAATCTCGCCCGCTCGGATCTTGAGACTGACGTCGTTGACGGTCGGGCGCCCGCCGGCCCCGTTGACCGTCATCCCGGCGATGTTCAGTACGACGACGTCCGGCTGGATCGTGTTGCCGCGCGTGGTTGGTTCCGGTAGTTCGTTGCCGACCATCAGCTCGGCCAACTGCTTCGCGGTCGTGACTTTGGGGTCGACGGCCGCGACCGTCGTACCGCGTCGGATGACAGTAACGTCGTCCGCGACCGACAGCACCTCGTCGAGTTTGTGGGAAATGAAGATGACCGTGAGACCTTCACTCTTCAGTTCGCGCAAGTTGTCGAAAAGCTCGTCCACTTCCTGCGGAACCAGGACGGCGGTCGGCTCATCCAGGATGATGATCTTCGCGCCGCGGTAAAGAACCTTGACGATCTCCACCCGCTGACGATCACCGACCCCGAGCTCTTCAACAAGGGAATCCGGGTCAAGGTCCATGCCATAACTGCTGGAGATCTCGCGGATCTTCTTCTTCGCCGCCGTGCCGATGCCGTGCAAGTTCTCGGCACCGAGCACGATGTTTTCGAGCACCGTGAGGTTGTCGGCGAGCATGAAGTGCTGGTGCACCATCCCGATGCCGGCCTTGATCGCATCGAGCGGGGTCGTGAACTTGACCGGCTGGCCGTCGATCAGGATCTCTCCCTCATCGGGCCGCTGCATACCGTAAAGCGTTTTCATCAGAGTCGACTTGCCGGCGCCGTTCTCCCCGACGATCGCGTGCACGGTGCCCGTGCGCACCTTCAGGAAGATGTCTTTGTTTGCCACGACGCCCGGAAAACGTTTCGTGATGCCGATCAGCTCGACGGCCAGGCCCGACTCGGCTTGCTTGGTCATTCACACCTCGAGGATTGGTTAAACCCGGCTCGGCGGGTGTCCCCAACATTGTGGGAACACCCGCCGAACCATCCTTGCTTATCGATCTGCGTGCGCCAAGATGTTACGACTTCGACGGGACCTTGACGTCGCCGTCGACGATCGACTTCTTGGCCTCGTCCACCTTCGCACCAACCGCGCTCTTGATCTCCGCGTTGTTGATGACGTAGTCGACACCGTCTTCCTTCAGGCCGAGCGAGAAGTTGCCGGGCTTGAACTTGTCGTCCTTAACCGACTCGATGAACTTGTACGCCGCCGTGTCCAGACGCTTCAGCGCCGAACCGATGATCTGTTCCTTGTACGACGGGTCAGCCGTGAGGTACTGGTCGGAGTCCGTGCCGATCGCGAACTTCTTCTTCTCGGCTGCGGCCTCGAAGACGCCGTTGTTGGACAGGCCCGCTGCCGCGTAAATGATGTCGGCGCCCTTGTCGTAGATACCCTCAGCCGCGATCTTGCCCTTGTCTGGCGAGCTGTATCCGGAATAGTCACCGGCTTCGGTGAGGTACTGCTTCTCGATCACGATGTCGGACTTGGCGGCCTTGGCTCCAGCATCGAAGCCGACCTCGAAGTTGTTGATCAGGGTCTCGTTGACGCCGCCGACGAACCCGATGGTGCCGGTCTTGGAGGCAAGCGCGGCAAGTGTGCCGACGAGGTAGGCGTTCTCGTTGTCCTTAAACGTGTAGCCGGCAACGTTGTCGGCCTTGACGGTGCCGTTGTCGAGGATCTCGAACTTCACATCCGGGTAGTCCGGGGCGACAACCTCAAGCGCCGGGGCGTACGAGAAGCCGACACAAATGATGGCGGTGGCGCCGCCGTCTGCGAGCTGGCGCAGGCGATCTTCCTTATCCGCATCGGTTTCATCCGGCTTACCGGACAGCTCCGTTGGCTTGGCTAGGCCGAAGTCCTTGACGGCCTTATCGATACCGGTTGATGCGGAGTCGTTGAACGATTTGTCTCCACGGCCACCGACATCGAAGGCGACGCCTACCTTGACGCCGGACGAGTTACCCGATTCAGAGCTCGATTTGTCGTTGCTACTAGAACCACATCCGCCAAGTACGAGAGCTCCGGCAAGAAGTGAGGCGATAACCGCGCCTCCACGGATTCCACGTTGACGGCGCAAGACCGTCTCCTTTCAGACGGCGGCTGCCGGTGACGGTACGCACCGACCGTTTTGCAACCGCAAATTTCAACAGGCGCCCAGAGTAGACCGAGAACTCACACGAATACACCGGAATCGACGCGCCGAAACCAAAGCGTTGCAACCAATGACTTGGCGCCCCGCCGTACGGACCGCATGTCGGTCGTGTCCGATAGCCTGGCGCGGTGATCACACCCACGCCTTACGGCACCTGGCCCTCATCGATCACCCCTGAGCGTCTTGCCGGTGACTCGGTAAAGCTGTCGTCCGTGAACTGCGACGGAGACACCGTCTACTGGCTTGAGAGCCGGTCGGACAACAATGGCCGGCCGGCGTTGGTCCGGCGAACAGCGGGCGGCCCCGCCCGACCGGTCCTCGCGTCCACGTTCGCCCTAATGACGGGCGTACATGAGTACGGCGGCGGCGCGTACGGCGTACGCGACGGCGTTGTGGTCTTCTCCAACTTCCCCGACGCGCGACTGTGGCGGTTCGGCCCTGGAGACACCGAACCGGTCGCGATCACGCCGGCCGCGACGCTCACGCATAAGGCCCGGTACGCCGACATCCAGGTCTACCCGGACCTCGGCGTCGTACTGGCCGTGCGCGAAAACCACCTCACCTCAACCCGCGAGCCGCTCAACGAGATCGTCGAAATTCCCTTGTACGGCGACAACCCCGACCCCGGCACCGTCATCACACCGGCGAGTGACTTCGTGTCCGGGCCGTCGCTGTCACCGGACCGATCACGGCTGGCCTGGGTCGCATGGGACCACCCAGACATGCCCTGGGACACCAGCCGGGTTCAAGTAGCCGCCTACCACCGTGGGTCCATGATCAGCGGTCGAACGGTCGTCGCGGGCGGCCCCGACGAAGCGGCCGGACAACCGCGGTGGCTGCCGGACGGGCGCCTCGTATTCGTCAGCGACCGCACCGGATGGTCCAACCTCTACCTATTCAACGATGACGAGGTCGAGCCACTTCATCCGCTGGATGCCGAGTTCGCGGCACCGCAATGGTCGCTCGGCATGGCCAGCTTCGCCGTCCTCGACGAACGCACGATCGCCTGCCATTGGTCGGAGGCGGGCACCGCGCGGCTCGGCGTACTGGACACCGATACTCGCGAGCTACGCGACCTCGGCCTCGACATCGCCGACGCGACGCACCTCGCCGCCGGCGCCGGACGCATTGTCGCGGTGCTGGCTTTCCACGACCGACCATCCGCGGTCACCTCCCTCGACCCGGTCGACGGTCGCACGGTGGACCTGCAGAGGGCCGGCCCTGCACCAACCGCACCCGTATCGCGCGCACAACCGGTCGAATGGGTGACCACCGACAACGAAATCTGCCACGGCTACTTCTACCCGCCGGCCGGGGAGCGCCAGACAGAAGCGCCGCAGGCCCCACCACCACCACTGCTTGTGAATGTGCACGGCGGGCCGACGGCCGCCGCGCTACCCGCCTACAGCCTGCATGCTCAATTCTGGACCAGCCGCGGGTTCGCGTTGCTCGACGTCAATTACCGCGGAAGCTCCGGTTACGGTCGGGCCTACCGAGAGAAGCTGCGCGGCAACTGGGGGTTGGTCGACGTCGCCGACTGCGTGAGCGGCGCGCTGTCACTCGCCGATGGCGGTCAGGTTGATCGGCATCGCATCGCGATTCGCGGCTCGAGCGCGGGCGGCTACACCGTGTTGCGCGCGCTGTCGACCACCGAGACATTCGCGGCAGGCGCGAGCCACTTCGGCGTCGCCGACCTCGAGCTGCTAGCCAAGGACACCCATAAGTTCGAGTCGTCGTACCTCGACGGTCTCATCGGGCCGTATCCCCGCGCGGCCGCCACTTTCCGGGAGCGCTCTCCCCTGCACAACGCGGCCGAGATCACCGCGCCGATCCTGCTGCTGCAGGGCCTGGAGGACAAGGTTGTGCCGCCAAACCAAGCACAAGCCATGGTCCACGCAATTGAGGAGCGAGGCGGGACGGTAGAGCTCGTCGAGTTCGCCGACGAGGGCCATGGATTTCGGTTCGCATCGTCGATCAAACGCACCTACGAGGCCGAGCTGTCGTTCTACCTCGACGTCTTCGATCTGCAACCGGAGCCGGGCGGCCGGCGGTCCGTATTTTGATCACACATCTGTAACACGTCTGTGACCGCAGATACCCAGATTTTGCGCCAATCACAAGTAGTGTTTTCCCCCATGAGCGAAGCGAACGTGAGCGCACCGCCATCTGCGCTTGTGCAGATCAAGGGCGTTAACAAGTGGTACGGCGACTTGCATGTCCTCAAAGACGTCAACCTCGACGTCAATCGTGGCGAGGTAGTCGTCGTACTCGGCCCATCAGGGTCCGGTAAGTCCACGCTGTGCCGCTGCATCAACCGACTCGAGACGATCGGTGAGGGCGAGATCGTCATCGACGGCAAGATACTTCCCGAAGAGGGTAAGGAACTGGCGGCGTTGCGGGCCGAGGTCGGCATGGTTTTCCAGAGCTTCAATCTATTTGCACACAAGTCGATCCTCGACAACGTCACGCTCGGGCCGATCAAGGTCAAGAAGATGTCGAAGAAGGACGCCGAGGAAGAGGGCATGAAGCTGCTCGACCGAGTCGGCATCGGAAACCAGGCATCCAAGATGCCCGCACAGCTGTCCGGTGGGCAGCAGCAACGGGTCGCCATCGCCCGCTCGCTGGCGATGCATCCCAAGGTCATGCTGTTCGACGAGCCCACCTCAGCGCTCGACCCTGAGATGGTTCAGGAGGTCCTCGACGTCATCGTGCAGCTGGCGAAGGAGGGCATGACCATGGTCGTGGTCACCCACGAGATGGGTTTCGCCCACAAGGCGGCCGATCGCGTCATCTTCATGGCCGACGGACAAATCGTCGAGCAGGCGCCGCCGGACGAGTTCTTCAGCAACCCGAAGTCCGATCGTGCCCGGGACTTCCTCGGAAAGATCCTCAACCACTAGAGCCCCAACGTCCAGGTCCCGTCACGATGACGCAGATCGGTAACCAACCAGACCGGACGCCCCACGTCCGCGTCCCCACCTCCAGTAATCCGCTAACCAACCAAAAGATGAGAGGGACCCCCATGCGGACCAAGATTGCGGCAGTTGCGGCAATTGCCGCGCTCGCGCTGGCTATCACCGGCTGCGGCAAGGCCAAAGACGACAGCAGCAACCAGCCCAAAGTCGACAAGTCGGTTTCGTTTGACGCCGGCACGAAGATGGAGGCGCTCAACAAGGCGCAGTCCATCAAGATCGGCGTGAAATTCGATCAGCCCGGCCTCGGCTACAAAGACCCATCCAAGTCCGGGCCCGTGGGCTTCGACATCGAGATCGCCAAGATCGTCGCAGCAAAGCTCGGTATTCCGGCGGACAAGATCCAGTGGGTCGAGACCGTCTCGAAGAACCGCGAACCGTTCCTACAGAACGGCACCGTCGACATCGTCGTCGCGTCGTACTCGATCACCGACGAACGCAAGCAGATCGTCGGCATGGCAGGCCCCTACTACGTCACCGGCCAGCAGCTGCTGGTGCGTTCGGACGACGACTCGATCAAGGGCCCGGATGACCTCACCGGCAAGGGCGTCTGCTCGGTCACCGGCTCGACCTCGATCAAAACCGTCGAGGAGAAGTACGGCGCCACACCGAAACCGTTCGGCACCTACTCCGAGTGCGTGCAGGCACTGTTGAACAAGACCGTTGACGCGGTCACCACCGACGGCCCGATCCTGCTCGGCTACGCCGCTCAGGACCCCGACAAGCTCAAGGTTGTAGGCGACACGTTCAGCGAGGAGCGCTACGGCATCGGCTTCGCTAAGGGCGACACCAAGTTCTGCGAGTTCCTGTCCACGACGATCAAAGACTCGTTCAAAGACGGATCGTGGGAGCAGGCCTTCAAGGACACCCTCGGCAAGGCCAAGGTTGACGCGCCGAAGCCACCGACGGTTGACGCCTGCGCATAGTCCCAGGCGTGGGGCGTGATCGCCGTCGGCGGTCACGCCCCACCGGGCTCATGTCGATAGGCAGATGGAAGGACGTCGTACGTGAACGTACTGATCGACAACTTGCCGGACCTGCTCAGCGGGTTCGGTAAGACTCTCGCGCTCAGCGCGATCGCGGGGGTCTGCGCCCTGATCCTCGGCACTATACTCGCGAGTTTCCGGGTGTCACCGGTACCGGTCTTCCGGGCAATCGGTACGTCGTACGTCAACATCTTCCGCAACACCCCGTTGGTGCTGCTGTTCGTACTTTTCATCTTCGGCCTACCCCAGCTCGGTATCACCGGCGACCACCTCTTCGCCTTCGCGGCAGCCGCAATGTCCATCTACACCGCCGCGTTCGTGTGCGAGGCGCTGCGATCGGGCATCAACTCGGTCAACGTCGGGCAGGCCGAGGCAGCGCGTTCCATCGGACTGACCTTCCAGCAAAACCTGTCACTAGTAATCCTGCCGCAGGCGTTTCGGGCAGTCATTCCGCCGTTGGCCAGCGTCTTCATCGCGCTCGTCAAGAACACCGCGATCGTCGAGGCCTTCGGCATCACGGAGGCGGCGTACCAAATGGATAGCCTCGTGCGTGACCATCCGCAGTCCATCTACGCCGTATTCGCCGGTACGGCGGCCGGCTACATCATCATCGTCTTCGCAATATCAGGGGCGGCACGATTGCTGGAGCGCAAGCTGGAGGTCAAGCGATGAGCAACGTCCTGTTCGACGCGCCCGGGCCCAAGGGTCGCGCACGGCAGCGGGTGTTCGGCACCGTCGGTGTCGTGATCATCGTCGCCTTCCTTGGATTCATCGTCTACAAGTTCAACCAGAGCGGCCAGTTCGAGTCGAAAATGTGGGATCCGTTCGTCAATCCCAATGTCATTCGCACACTCGCCAACGGTCTGCTCAACACGCTCATCGCGGCCGTATTCTCGATTATCCTGGCACTGATTTTCGGCGCGATCTTCGGATCCATGCGCCTATCCACGATCGCTCCCATTCGGTGGATCGGCACGATTGTGGTGGAGTTCTTCCGCGCCGTACCCCTCGTGCTGCTGATCCTGTTTATCTTCCTGCGCTATGCGCACGCGATGCAGGGCTTCTTCGACAGCATCGGCGTCACGGACGTCATGGACAATCTCGGTCTCGGACGCAGCCAGGGCGCGCTGGCCAGCCTGATTCTCGGCCTCACGCTGTATAACGGGTCGGTGCTTGCCGAGATCCTGCGGGCCGGGGTCAACTCGGTGCCCACCGGCCAACGCGAAGCGGCGTACTCGATCGGTCTGCGGCCGACACAGACGCTGCGAATGATTCTTGCCCCCCAGGCGATCCGCACCATGCTGCCGGCGATCGTCAGTCAAAGCGTCGTAGCGCTCAAGGACACGTCGCTGGGCTTCATCGTGGCATTCGAAGAGTTCGTCCGGTCCGGTCAACTGATCGCGGCCAATCCGACGCTGCGCAACTACATCCCGATGGCATTGATCCTCGGCACCGTCTACGTGCTGATCAACTACTCGCTATCGAAGTTCGCGCAGTATCTGTCCAACCGGCAGCAGCGTAAGACCAAACTGTCACCGCTGAAAGACCCGGCACTAGCCGCGGTGGGACCCGGGGCGATCAAGTAATAGTCCTGCTAACCCACCTGAAACGCAGGTCACGCAGGGATCTTTGCCGGATTCGCCACACCCCGATCGTACGGCGGTTTTACCCGCTGCCTCGTTAGAGTCGAGGGATGTTCCACCGCCGCGCAGGACGCCGCCCAAAGGCGCCCAGAATACTCGCGACGGTAGCCACCCTCGGCATGCTCATCACCGGCGGACCAGTGGCCTCCGCAGACCCATCGAGTCCGCCATCGCCATCCATCGACGCGTCAGCACCGACCCCAACCGCGCCGTATCCTGCCGGACCACCACAGGGATTCGGGCCAGATGGAATTACGATCGGCGGCCCCGGACTCGACACGCGCGCCCGCGTACAAGCACCCGGCACACCCGCCCTGCCGGGCGGGATCGACGCCAAGGGGTGGGTCATCGCCGATGCTACTTCCGGTCAGATCCTGGCCGCTCAAGATCCGCATGGGCGCTACTACCCCGCCAGCACCCTCAAGCTGCTCACCATGACGACGCTCTACCCCCTGCTGGACCCAAACCAGATCCTGACCGCGACTCACGAAGACGCCAGTGTCGAAGGGAGCCGGGTCGGAATCGTCGAGAACGGCCAATACACCGTCGCCCAACTCTGGAATGCGCTTGTCCTGCAATCCGGCAACGACGCAGCCCAGATGCTGGCCGAAGGCGCCGGCGGAGTCTCCAAGTCGCTGTCCCTGATGAACGCAAAAGCAAAGGAGCTCCAGGCATACGACACGATCGCCGGAACCGTTTCTGGCCTGGATGTCAGCGGGCAGAGCTCGTCGCCGTACGACCTATGCATCTTCCTACGTGAAATCATCAGTAACCCCGCGACACTCAAGATCGCCGGTGAGCTCACCGGCCAGCTGCCGCCGGTGCCGCCGAAGTACGGCCCGCTCAACTACAGCACTCAAGACAAGCTGCTCACCCACCAGTACCCGGGCGCATTAGGCGGGAAGACCGGATTTACCGACGCCGCCCGGCACACGTTCGTGGGCGCTGCGGCACAAAACGGTCGCACGCTGATCGTGAGCCTCATGCAGGCCGAGCAGACTCCGGTACAGACGTGGCAGCAGGCGGCCGCGCTTCTCGACTGGGGATTCAGCACGCCGGCGACGACCAGCGGCCTCGGCAAACTCGTCGTACCCGGCGAGGTCTCCGAACAACCGGCCTCCGTGTCGGAATCGATCGGATCATCGGCGCCCGCGCTCAGCGATGGAGCCGGCACACCGGTCGCCGAGACCACTCCCCGAAGCCATGGCGTGCCGCTGTGGCCGGCGATCCCGATCCTGGTCCTGCTCGTCGGCGGGGCGATCTGGATCGCCGCACCGGTGCACTCCAAGAACAAGAAGAAGCCCAAGGACCGCCGCCACTAGGCGATGATCGGGGGACGCCGCTATTGATCTGCGAACCGAGACCCCGTACGCCACCCAGCGCGATCCGTCACGAAATTCCGCCCGTCCGTCACGAATGTCCGCCCGTCCGTCACGAATGTCCGCCTGTCCGTCACGAATGTCCGCGGCCGAGGACAGATCAGCCCTACTGGACTGCCTTGGCGATCGCGATGCAGCGAGTGATCCATCGCTGATCGTCATTGCTAAGCGAGGTCCGGGCTCGGCCAGCATCTTCGATCGCCCAGTACGCGTTGAGCACCATGCGCACGACCACCCAGTCGCGGGCCCGGTCCGGGTCTAGCCCGGCGCCGTCGACCAGCCGATAGAACCGCCTTTGTACCGCGGACCTCACATCGCCGGAGGCGACCAGCTCGTCCCAGCGGTTCCACAGCATCGGCGCGACCTCGTAGTGCGGGTCACCAGACATCGGCTTGGGGTCGATGGCTAGCCACGGTTCACGATCACCGGCGAGCACATTTTCGAAATGCAGGTCACCGTGGATCGTTGTACCCGTGCTCCTCTCGTCGCCCACGAAGTCGCCGGCCAACGCAACGGCCTGACCCACCAGCCGCCGTGGGACCGGGGCATCGGACGGCAAGGTGTTGAGCGCATTGGCCCACCGCTCGACGTACGACGTGAGCGAGCGCAGCTGCGGGTGCGCCGGCACGTGCAGCCGCGGATACAGACCTGCGACGACATCGCACGCCTCTGACTCGGAGACCGAACGAAGATCCCTGGCCTTTAGTCGTTCCAGCAGCATCACGCGTCGGCCCGGCTCCGCGCGCAGCAGTTGTACGGCGCCGCTCCCGTGCCATCCTTGCAGCGCGAGGTGCTCGAACTGAGACTCATCGTCACCGTCGTACCCAAGCTTGAGTACGGCCCGCTGTCCGGCAGCCGCCCGCACCGGGATCACCAGCGAGCAGAAGCCGTGCATCGGCGCCCCGTCCTCGGTCAGGTCCCATTCGCGCAGCATCTCGTCGGCGAGCCTCGGCAAGCGCGCCAGCCAGTCCGCCCAGGTCGGTCCGAGTCTTTCTTGGGCGCGCAGCCCGGACGGGATCTGTCGGGGGGCTATGTCCGCTCGGCGTCCCACCAGCGCCGAATGAATCCAGGTATCAGCGAGCCGACGACGGCACCGGCCGCGAGCAGCACCCCAAGCACGACACCTGGGGAGTACGGCGCGTTGCGTCGATGCTCTTCGATCGCCTGGAGGCGGGCAAGCTCGGATTCCTGCTGGGTCCGCTCGCTACCGATGCCCAACGCCTCGGCCTCCGCCCGGCGTATCTCCAGCACTGGTCTCGAGGTCGCCGTCCAGGTGATCGTGACGAGCATTAGTCGGGACATCAAATTGATCCACACGAGAAGTCCAAGCACGGCGCCAAAGACGCCGGCCGCCGGACTCGCTGCCACACGGGGGATGTAGATCGTGCCGACGACCTTGAGAATCTCGAACCCGATCGCGCCAAAGAGCGCTCCACGCAACACCGCGCGAAACGGCAGCTTCTGTCGCGGCAGTGTCACGATGATGTAGAGGAACAGCAGCACGTCGGCGATCAACGCTGCCGCGATCGCGATGATCTTCATCAGCACGAACGCCCCCGGAAGATGATCCAGTCCGATCAACTTGACGAGGTAGGTCGTCACGTCGCCGGCAACTGTTGACAGACCAATCGAGACGACGAGCGCTAGTCCAAGACCGACCAGGGTACCGAGGTCACCCAGAAACTGTTTGACAAATGGCTGTTTCTCGTGGGGCTGCCCCCACATCTCCTGTGTCGCCTTGCGGAGGTTGCTCACCCAGCCAGTCCCGGTGTAGGCAACCAGCACAAGCGAAATGATTCCGATACCTGTGGCCTGGTCACGGGCCGCAGTCAACGCGTTGGCGATCAGGTCTCCTGCGCCGCCAGGCACGCTTTCCGCGAGGGACTTGTTGATGTCGTCGAACATCTGGGGGTTGCCGCGCATGACGAACCCGAAGACGGCGACCGCCAGCAGCAGGATCGGGAACAGCGCGAGGAAGGTCAGATAAGTGATGCTGGCGGCGTACATGTCACCGTTGCGCTCGGTGTATCGCTCCCCCGCGCGCATCAGGTGGTCGAGCCAGGGATACTTCGCCTTCAGCTCGTCGAGCTTCTGACCGAGCTTGCCCTTCTGCTCGTCAGGCTCAGCATCTGCCTCTCGAGTAGTGATTTCGTCGAACTCAACTTCGTCAGCGCGTGCTTGTGGCATTGCGCAAACTACCCTTCGCTAGCGGATAGGTGGCGATCCGGTCCCATGAACCGTTGTCGTTCTGGCGATGTACTGCTACCTGGTCGACGACCAGGTTGGCACGAAAACCCTCCAGACCTTCGTAGGCCTCGTCGAGATAGTCCTCCGAGACGTTGTGCGCAACGGTGACATGTGGATGGTAGGGAAACTGCAGCGGCACCTCGAGTGGACCGAAACGCAGGTCGTCGGCGAGGATCTCGCACGCGGAGATACCTTGTGAGACCGCGACGAACACGACGTCCGAAATCGGCCGGAAGGTGCCGGTGCCACGCAAATGCAGCGTGAAGTCGTGGTGCCGCGCCGCGTGCCATCGCAACCGGTCCAGTACGTCGGACAGCTGCGCCACTGGTATCGCTGTCGGCGGGATCAGCGTGATGTGCGGTTCGACCAGATTGGCGAGCGGATCACCGATCTTGACCCGCCAGTGCGTCAGCTCGGACGCGTGCGGCTCCGGCACCGTGATCGACACGCCAAGCGTGATTTCGCCGTCCTCATCATCCACCGGAGGCTCCGGCGTATGGCTGATCGGTGTCGACATCTAGCCGCCTTACTCGCGACTCGATACAGCCGGGCGACCAGCGTCACGGCCATCAAATCCGATAGCCCGATAGACCTTCGCAAGGGTGTCTGCGGCAATTACCCGCGCTCGCTCGGCACCGCGGTCCATGATCTTGTCGAGTTCCGCCGGATCGTCGAGGAGCTCACGGGTCCTGTTGCCGATCGGTTCGAAGACGGCGACGACCGCGTCCGCCGTATCCACCTTGAGTGCCCCATAACCCTTGCCGGCGTAATCGGCGACGAGGCTCTCAGGGTCGCGATCGGTGATCGATCCGAGGATCGTGAGCAGGTTTGCGACACCAGGCTGGTTGTCCGGATCGAAGCTGACCACGCCGATCGAGTCGGTCATCGCGCTCTTGATCTTCTTGCTCATTTGCTTGGGCGTATCGAGCACGTTGACGAGGGAGTTTTCGGTGGCCGTCGACTTGCTCATCTTGCCGGTCGGGTTTTGCAAGTCGACGATTCGGCCGGTTTCCTTGACGATATGCGGCTCGGGTACGACGAAGGTCTCGCCGTACTTCGCATTGAACCGGGCCGCGAGGTCGCGGGTGAGCTCCAAGTGCTGGCGCTGATCCTCGCCCACCGGGACGACGTGTGTCTGGTAGAGCAGGATGTCGGCGGCCATCAGCATCGGGTAGGTAAAGAGACCCACCGACGACCGATCCGCGCCGCCTTTGGCGCTCTTGTCCTTGAACTGGGTCATCCGGCTCGCCTCACCGAATCCAGTAAGACACTCCAAGACCCATGTGAGTTGGGCATGCTCAGGTACGTCGCTTTGCACGAACAGCACCGAACGGTCCGGGTCCACGCCGAGCGCGACGAGCTGAGCGAGGCTGGCCCGCGTGCGCCGATGCAGATCGGCGGGGCTCGGGTCCACGGTGAGCGCGTGCTGGTTGACCACGCAGTAGATCGGATCATGCGTCTGTTGCAGCGCCACCCAGTGACGCAGCGCGCCGAGATAGTTGCCCAGGTGGAACGAGTCGGACGTCGGCTGGATGCCGGAAAACACTCGTGGCGATGCGGTCACTGCTGGATGCTGCCCTTCATGGCTGTCGCGGGTCTTGGTCATCTTTCCATGTTGTCGTGTCGGGCACGAGCGATTCAGCCGCGTACGGCGCTCAAGAACAAATCGTTCTCGTCCGGCGTACCGACGGTGACTCGGATACCTTCCTCGCCGAACGCGCGCCCGCTGATGCCGACCGCACCGAGCCGGCGTACCAGTTCGGGCGTGTCGGTGCCCGAGTCGATCCACACGAAGTTGGCCTGCGAGTCGGGCACCGTCCAGCCGAGCGCCCTGAGCTCGGTCGTGAGTCGGACACGCTCGCTGGTGGTCTGCGCGACGCGGTCACGCAACTCGCCCTCCGCGTGGAGGCTCGCGATCGCCGCCGCCTGGGCGATCGTCGAGACACTGAACGGCATCGCGGTCTTGCCGACCGACGCGGCGATGTCGAGGTTTTCAGAGACGACGTAGCCGATCCGCAGCGCGGCTAGACCGTACGCCTTGGAGAACGTCTTGAGCAGGCACGCGTTCTGGCGCCCCTTGATGAGGTCGACCCCCGATGCGATCTGCGGGTCGTCGATGTACTCGCCATACGCCTCATCGATGATTACCAGCACCTCTGACGGTACGGCGTCAAGAAACGCGACCAGGCGATCGCGCTGCACGGCCGTACCGGTGGGGTTGTTGGGATTGCAGACGATGATCACCCGCGTGCGGTCGGTGATCGCGGCGAGCATCGCGTCGAGGTCGTACATGTGCTCTCGTAACGGCACCTGAATCGCGCGAACCCCGACGACGGCACTGACGAGCGGGTAGGCCTCGAATGAACGCCATCCGTAGACGATCTCGTCGCCCTCATGGGTGAACGCCTGCAGGATCTGTTCGCCGATCGTCAACGAGCCGGCACCGATGGCCACTTGCTCGGGCGGTACGTCGTACTTTCGGGCTACCTGCTCGCGTAGCTCGAGCGACGCGGTGTCGGGGTAGCGATTAATCTCGCCCGCCGCAACCGTGATCGCCTCGATGACCGACGGCAGCGGCGGAAACGGGTTCTCGTTGCTGGCGAGTTTGACTTTGGCGGGTTTGCCCGGGACGTACGCCGGCAGCGCCGCGATGCGGTCGATTGGGTGGGTGTTCATGTCGGCTCCTCAGTCACTGAGCTAGGTACGTCGCCCCGCAAAAACTCGCGTCCGAGCGACCGGGCCCTGGGCCGCGGTTGCTCGGACGCGTGGTTGTGCTGGTGGTGCGTGGTGCTGGTGGTTACTTGCTCGGGAAGTCCCGCGCAGGCGCCCCTGTGTAGACCTGACGGGGCCGGCCAATCTTGCCCTTAGGGTCGTTGATCATCTCGCGCCACTGCGCGATCCAGCCGGGCAGCCGGCCGAGCGCGAACAGCACCGTGAACATCGGCGTCGGGAAGCCCATCGCCTTGTAGATCAGGCCGGTGTAGAAGTCGACGTTGGGGTACAGCTTGCGCTCGGTGAAGTAGTCGTCCGAAAGGGCGATCTCTTCAAGCTTCATCGCGATATCGAGCAGCGGGTCGGGCTTGTTCATCCGCTCGAGTACGTCGCGGACGGCAGTCTTGACGATGGCCGCGCGCGGGTCGTAGTTCTTGTAGACGCGGTGTCCGAAGCCCATGAGCTTGACGCCGTCTTCTTTGTTCTTGACCTTCTTGACGAAGTCAGTGACGTCGCCGCCATGGTTTTGGTGAATGTCTTCGAGCATTTCCAGGACGGCCTGGTTGGCGCCGCCGTGCAGCGGACCGAAGAGTGCGTTGACACCGGCGCTGATCGACGCGAACAGGTTGGCCTGCGCGGAGCCGACGAGGCGGACCGTCGAGGTCGAGCAGTTCTGCTCGTGATCGGCGTGCAGGATGAACAGCATGTCGAGGACCTTAGACATGACCGGGTCGATCTCGAACTGCTCGGCCGGTACGCCGAAGGTCATCCGCAGGAAGTTCTCGACGTACCCGAGGGTGTTGTCCGGGTAGAGGAACGGCTGACCGACCGACTTCTTGTACGCGTACGACGCGATCGTCGGCAGCTTGGCCATTAGGCGGATGGTGGACAGTTCGACGTGTTCCTCGTCGAACGGGTCGAGGCTGTCCTGGTAGAACGTCGAGATGGCGCTGACGCCCGAGGACAGCACGGCCATCGGATGAGCCTCGCGGGGGAAGGCCTCGAAGAAGCGGCGCATCTCCTCATGCAGCAGCGTGTGGCGAGTGATGGAGTTTTGGAACTCCTCGAGCTGGGCCTTCGTGGGCAGCTCGCCGTAGATCAGCAGCCAGGAAGTCTCGAGGAATGATGACTTCTCCGCAAGCTGCTCGATGGGGTAACCGCGGTAACGCAGGATCCCCTGGTCACCATCGATGTAAGTGATGGACGACTCGCAGGACGCGGTATTGACGAAACCAACGTCGAGCCCAACTTTTCCGGTCGTGGCGAGCAGCTTCGAGACGTCGAGCCCGTCGGAACCCTCAGTGGCTGGGATTGTCGCGAGATCGAGTACACCTTCGGGGTGTTTCAGCGCGTAATCGGACACGTAGTTCACCTAACTAATGAGACGTCACTGCGTGGTGCGCAGTGTGTATGTCAGTCGCGACGATCTGGTCGCGTGCACTAACAACCTATTCTGTCGTGGATAGCGACTAGCAACCATACCCGTCTCGGGCATATTTCATGTCTCGTTACTCACCACACCAACGCCCCGGCCGGGGCGTTGGTGATATGTCAGACTCAGAGCATGACGAACGCTCAGACGACATTTCAGGTGACCGGCGGCGGCGGGTGCACGCTCACGGCGTACGCCGCCGGGCCCCAAGATGGTGCCCTTATCGTGGGCCTACACGGAATTGGCCAGACCGCGCTCGCGTGGTCTCAGCTGGCCGATATTGCCGATGAGAAGGGCTGGCGGTTCGTGTCCGTCGACCTTCGCGGTCACGGCGACTCCGAGAAGCCCGAAGACGCGTACGGCGACTCTGCCCTGTGGGCCGACGATGTCGCCGCAGTACTCGAGGCAGCGGGGGCCTGCGCAGAACGCAAGGCAACACTGCTCGGCTGGTCGTACGGCGGCACGGTACTCACCGACTATCTAGCCAAGTACGGCGACGCGATAGTCGACGCCATCGTGACTCTCGGCGCGACCGACAAGCTCGGCGCGCCTGTGGGCCCGTTCGTGCAGCCGGGCTTCGCTGCGCTGACCAAAGCGATCATGACCGACGACTCTGGCGTCGTCGCCGGAGAACTGCTCGACATGTGCGCGGGGAAGCCGCTGCCGAAGGCACGCCGCGAAGAACTGCTCGCCGGTGCGCTAAAGTGCCCGGCTCACGTTCGCAACTCGATGCTGCGTCGTACGGTCGACAATGACGAAGCCGTCGCGGCATTCGGCGGCCGGGCCTTGATCACACACGGGACCGACGACCAGATGTTCACTTTGGCGCTCGGCGAGCACCTGGCCAAGACCGCACAACGCGCGACCTTTTCGGCGTACGACGGCGCCGGCCACATGCCGTTATGGGACGATCCGGACAAGTTCATCGCCGAGCTGACGGACATCGTTGCAGGTCAGTAATGCCTTTAGCGCTTACTGAGAGCCGACTGAGGCTCATTACGACTATGTGACGTAGTTGTCAATCACTTTGGGTTAAAGTTTATTAACTCAAGATGTATTCTAAGTAAGCACCGAATGCCCGCCACTCGTGATTACACGGGTGGTGGGCATCGCCAATTTCTGGCCCGTTTAGTTCAGTGAGTACGACGCCTTGGCGATCCGGAACCAGTGCCCCGAGCCCAGGTCCGCGCAGACGATCCCGTCTTCCTTGCTGTCGCAGCTGAACGTCCCGACCACCGACGTCGTACCGTAGGCAAGGACCGGAAGCGACGGATCAGCGACAGTGTCCCCGGCACAGATGAAGCGCGCAGGCACGCCGGGCGCGAGCGCAATCGAGCTACCGAACCCGGTCGCCCCGCAACCACCGGGTGGCTCCTGCGGCGGCGTGAACGTGTGCGAAAGTACGTCGCACCGGACGCTGGACGGCGCGCTGCCGTCGTCGATGATCATGCAGGCGAGGTTGCCCGACGGCGACTGAAAATGATCGATATGAACGGTCGGGTACATCCCAGGCGCCGGCGTACTGCCTCCGCCTGCTTGGCCCGTTGCCGGCGCGGTGCTGGTCGGCGTGTCCGGCGTCGTTGCTTTGGTGCTGCTGGGCGCGTCGGACGTCGACGTTTTAGCCCGGCTATCGGTCGAGCCCGAGGAACCATTTGTCGTCCCGGTCCCGGCGCCGGCGTTTATCCCGCTCGATACGTTGGCGTCGACCGACGTACCTCCGCCGCTTGCGCATCCGGCAGCGAACATCGTCATCGCGACTATGGACGTCACGAGTGCGATGCGTCTGGACATACTCGACTGACGCACACCAACGGGCGATCCGTTCCCACCGTCCCCCACCGCTCGCACATTACGCTGTGGCGCATGAAGTTGTTAGTGACCGGCGGAGCCGGATATATCGGATCTGTGTGTACCGCCCGGCTGGTCGAGGCGGGGCACCACGTGACCGTGCTCGACGACTTGTCGACCGGTCACCGCGACGCGGTCCACCCCGACGCCAGATTCATCGAAGCGCGAGTGCACGATGCTGCCGATCATGTCGACGGGTCGTACGACGCGGTGTTGCACTTCGCGGCAAAATCGCTGGTTGGCGAGTCAGTCGAAAAACCCGAACTGTATTGGGAAAACAATGTCGTCGGCTCACTACAGCTGATTAACGCCGTAACCGCAGCCGGCGTCGGCACGATGATCTTCTCCTCTACCGCCGCGACGTACGGCGCACCGGACCGCACGCTGATCGACGAGTCGTGCCCCACGATGCCAGTCAATCCTTACGGCATGTCAAAGCTCGCCGTCGACATGATGCTGACCGCGCAAGCGCAAGCACATGGGCTCGCGGCCGTTTCATTGCGCTACTTCAATGTGGGCGGCGCGTACGGCGTATTCGGCGAACGGCACGCGACCGAGACGCATCTGGTGCCAAACCTGCTCAAGGTCGCCACTGGCGAACGCAATGAAGCCGCGATCTTCGGCAACGACTACCCCACCCGCGACGGCACCTGCGTCCGCGACTACCTGCACGTCGTCGACCTCAGCGATGCGCACGGCCTGGCGCTCGACGCGGCGACACCCGGTATGCACCAGGTCATCAACCTGGGCACCGGCACCGGCTACACCGTCAACGACGTACTCGACGCGGTACGCCGCGGCACCGGACACGAGGTCCCGGCGCGACTGGCCGAACGCCGGCCTGGAGACCCCGCCGTACTGGTTGCGAGTAACGCCAAGGCCAAGGATCGGCTCGGGTGGGCACCCACCCGCGGGCTCGACGACATCGTCACAGACGCCTGGCAGTTCGCTCAGCGATGAAGCGCCCTATGGTCTAGGTGTGCCCGCAAATACGGAGGATCGCATGGAACCGCTCAGCCTCACCCTGACCGCCGAACAACAAATCGCCAAAGCCACGAGCGAATCTAGCGGCCGGTCTGTGCTGCCGCTGAAGTCCGACGCCACGAAAGATCTGCGACAGCTGGTCGTCGCGCTACGCGCCGGCTCCGCCCTCAGCGAACACGAAAATCCCGGAGAAGCAGTTGTCCAGTCGATCACCGGACACGTCACTCTCTCCGCAGGCGACGAGTCGTGGGAGCTGTTCCCCGGCAACTTGATCGCGATCCCTCAGATGCGCCACGAGCTGCGGGCAGTCACGGACTCCGCCGTGCTGCTGACCCTGATCAACCGCTAGCAGTGCCGTTGCGCGCCGTATTCGGCGGCATCTAGGCTGCGGAAATGTACTCAAACTTCCAGAACGATATCTACGCAAAAGGGATGCTCGGCGGCGTTCGGCCGGCGTATCCCACCGAGTTTGATGGATGGCACGAGGCCGCACATCAGAAGCTGACCCCGGAGGCGTACGGCTACATCGCTGGTTCCGCCGGCCTCGAAACGACGGCACATGCCAACCGGGCGGCGTTCGCACGCTGGGAGATCATCCCGCGGATGCTGCGCGACACCTCGAAGCGAGACACCAGCGTGGAAATTCTCGGCAAGCGATGGGACGCCCCGATTGCCCTCGCCCCGATCGGCGTCATGACAATCGCCCATGAGGAAGGCGAAGTAGCGGTTGCCCGGGGCGCGAGTCGGCGCGGCGTACCGATGATCGCCTCTACCGCGGCCGCCAAGCCGATGGAAGAAATCGCGGCCGCATTACATGACACTTCCGGCAACGAGACGTCCGGACGTGGGTGGTATCAGCTGTACTGGTCTTCCGATCGTGACGTCGCACTGTCGTTCGTGAGACGCGCCGAGGCCGCGGGTTTCGAGGCAATCGTCGTCACCGTGGACACCTGGCAGCTTGCGTGGCGACCACGCGACCTGGTGCAGGCGTTCCTGCCGTTTCTTCGGGGAGAGGGCGTCGCGAACTTCCTGAGCGACCCGGTGTTTCAGTCCCGGCTCGAGAAGTCTCCGCAAGAGGACCCGGAAGCGGCAATTCGACTGTGGGGGTCGATCTTCGGCAACCCGGCCCTGACATTTGACGACATCGCCTGGCTGCGCGAGCAGACGAGCCTGCCCATCCTCGTCAAGGGCATCCAGCATCCCGACGACGCGACCGCGTGTATCGACGCGGGCGCGGATGGTGTCGTCGTTTCGAACCACGGCGGTCGCCAAGTCGATGGCGCACGTGCCTCGCTCGACTGTCTGCCGGACATCGTCTCGGCAATTGGCGGCTCCACGATCTTGTTCGACTCAGGTGTGCGCTGCGGCGCAGACATCATGAAGGCGTTAGCGCTTGGCGCCGACGCCGTGCTCATCGGTCGGCCGATGGTCTACGGGCTCGCGCTCGGTGGCGCCGAGGGCGTCGAACACGTGCTGCAGTGCCTGCAGGCGGACTTCGAGCTCAACATGGTGCTGTCGGGGATCGGTAACGTTGCTGATATTGATCGCACCTGCCTGGTCCGCGCAGACGACTGAGTGTTTCCTACCTGCTGCCGATGAAATGCGGCATGCCGTCGACGTACGTCGCGGTCACACGATCGCCTGGATTGAGCGACGGCTCGCAACGTGCCATCATTCGAGCCCCCTCATCGAGGTCGATCAAGCAGAACGCGCGGCGCGGCTGATCTTCGGTAGCGGCGTACCGAGTGACAGCCGCGCACGTCCCCACGCCTTCGCTGGGACGCGCGGTCACGGTCTCGGAACCACACCCGGGACAGAGGTCGCGCGGCAGATACCAGACGGCGCCACAGTCTGCGCAAGCACGCACCACAATCATCGCTTCCTCGCTCATGCCGCTGCCTCCACAACAAGGCTGACGTGTGCGGACATCACGCCACCGTCGGCATGCACGAAACCGGTCGACGGTTGTCTCGCAATGGCACGATCACCGGCCTCGCCGCGCAACTGCGTGACGACCTCGGCCAAGTGCGCCATCCCACCCGCGACCCCACAGTGCCCGTATGACAGCAGTCCACCGTGCAGGTTGAGGGGAAACTCGCCGTCCGCGGCATACCTGCCGTCAAGTACGTCGGCACCACTGCGGCCCGCGGCCGAGAAGCCGATCTCCTCAAGCAGCAAGGCGATAGTGATCGTGAACGAGTCGTAAACGCCGAGGATGTCGATTTCGTCGCGACGACGCCCCGACGATTCAAACGCCCGCTCCGCGGCAATCCGCGCGCCAAAGTTATCGCTGTCGGCCTCGCTGATGTGCTGGTGCATATGGCCTTCGCCGATTCCGCTGATTCTGATGCTGCGCTTGTCCCTCGGCTGCGCGGTCACCACGAACGCCGCTCCCCCATCTGACGTCGGGCAGCAGTCCAGCAGGTGCAGCGGTTCGGCGATAGGCCGCGCGGCGAGTACGTCGTCGATGGTGATCGGTTTTGAGAACTGCGCGCCAGGATGCCGAAGCGCGTTGGTCCGCATATGCACCGCGAACGGCGCGAGCGCCTCTCGGTCGAGGCCGTGCTTATGCAAGTACTCAGATGCCAGCAGCGCGTAGTAGCCGGGCACGGTGCAACCGGTCGGCACCTCGTACGCCGCGTGCCCGACCTGTGCGAGCGTTCGAGTGGAGGTCTCGGTGCTCTGTCCGCTCGCCCGGTCCTCACCGCCGGCTACGAGCACGTGGTCGGCGGCACCCGTGTCGACCGTCCGGGCGGCCTGCGCAACCATCGACAGCCCCGTCGCGCCGCCGACGCTCATGCCGGAAGCAACCCGCGGGCGGATACCGAGCCGCTCAGCGAGTAAGTCCGACGGCATGATGTGCCCGATGGTTGTCGCGTAGCCGGCGAGTACTCCGTCAATTACGGACGAGCCGAGCCCGGCGTCGTGCATCGCCGCGCGTGCCGCAAGACTCTGCCAGTCGACCGCGCCCGGTCCTGGTTGTTTGCCGTACGGCGTGAGTCCGATCCCGCTAATCCAGGCCATATGCCCCTGCCTCGTATGGTTAGTCTTGCTATCGACCTTCGCACGGTAGCGCGACCTCCCGAACAGGATGGAACAGGCATATGACCACTGGACCGCAGCCGGCACGTTCGCCGTCAGGAATAGCCGCGCTGCTGGCTCCACGATCCGTGGCGATCATCGGCGCATCGTCTGATCCAGACAAGATCGGTGGCCGGCCGATCAAGTACATGAAACAGTTCGGGTACACCGGAGACATCTACCCGATCAATCCGAGCCGCGAGACCGTGCAGGATCTCCCCGCGTTTCCCAGCCTCGAGGCGCTGCCGGTCATCCCAGACGCAGTGATCATCGCGGTCGCCGGCGACCGCACCGTCAAGGCAGTCGCCGAGTGCGCCGCCCGCGGCGTCAAGGCGGTCGTCGTCATGGCCTCGGGCTTCGGCGAAGTCCCCGATCCCACGGGCCAGGCGCAGCAACGTGAAATGGTCGCGACGGCGCGTGCTGCAGGAATGCGCATGATCGGGCCCAACTCTCAAGGCGTCGCCAACTTCGGCAACGGCGCGATCTTGAACTTCTCGACGTTGTTCACCGAGCAAGAGCCGATGGACGGCGAGATCGCGATCATCAGCCAGAGCGGTGCGATGTCGTCCGTGCCCTATGGTCTATTGCGGGCTCGCGGGCTGGGCATCCGCCACGTGCACGCCACCGGCAACGACGCCGACATCAACGTCGGCGAGCTGAGCGAGGCCGTCGTACAAGACCCTGACGTCAAACTTCTGCTTCTATACCTAGAGAATCTCGCCGATCCGGACTCATTGGCCGGGGCGGCGGCCACCGCCAAACAACGCGGCGTACCGATCGTGGCCATCATGGGCGGGCGCAGCGCCGACGGGCAGCGCGCCGCGAAATCGCATACCGGCGCGATTGCCAACGAGGACGCCGTAGTCAACGCGTACTTCGAGAAACTGGGTATCTGGCGGGTCCGCAGCATGCGCGAAATGGTCGACACCGCCGAGCTGTACTTGAAGGGGTGGACACCCGAAGGCCGGAACCTCGTGATTATGAGCAATTCTGGTGCGCTGTGCGTGCTGACGGCCGATGCCGCGACCGACCGCGGCATGCCGCTCACGACCTTCGCCCCTGACATCGAGGCCGAATTGCGCGAGATCCTGCCCGGGTTCGCCACCTCCACGAACCCGGTGGACGTCACCGCCGCGCTGCTGTCGGACAGTGGGCTTTTCGGTCGGTCGCTTCCGGTCATCGCCCGCGACACGTCAGCGGACATTTTCATCCTCGCGGTGCCAGTGGCCGGCAAGGGGTACGACGTACCGCGGTTCGCCCGCGATGCCGCCGCCGTGAGCGACCAGACCGGTAAGCCGGTGGTGATCGTCGCGCCGCAGCAATCCGTCGCCGCCGAGTTCAAGAAGAAGGGCCTTGTCGTGTTTGGCGACGAGGCAACGGCCGTCGACTCGCTGGACCGCTACGCCAGTCATCACGCGCTGATTGCGCGCTCACGCCCTGAGTCCTTCCGCTCGCCGCTCGTGGACGCGCCGAGCGGGGCGGCAGCGTCGAGCACGAGTCTCAGCGAGGCTGACAGCTTGCTCCGCCTAGCGGCGTCCGGCGTACCAACGATCCCCTTTCGGCTGTGCCGCAACGAAAGTGACGTACGTGAGGCCGTAGCCAACCTCGGTACGCCGGTAGCCGTCAAGGGCTGTTCGGCGGACGCACCGCATAAGTCGGAGCTCGGGCTGGTCGCGCTCGACATCCAGACCACGAACGACGCGGTCGCCGCGTACGAGCGACTGTGCGAGCGGATGAAGTCAGCCAATCTCGCCTTCGACGGCGTACTCGTCGCCGCGATGGCCAGTCGCGGCCACGAGGTGATGGTCGGCGCGCACCGCGACAAGACGTTTGGCCCGGTCGTCGTGTTCGGCGCCGGAGGCAAGTATGTCGAGGCTCTCGACGACGCTGCGCTGCTGCCGCCGCCGTTCTCTCGCGACGATGTGCGGCACGCGATGGCGGGGCTTCGGGTCACCTCGATTCTCACTGGGCTACGTGGCGAGCCACCGGCCGCGGTGGATGCGTGGGCGGATGCGGTGTGCGCCGTGGGCGATCTGATGACGGCAAATCACGACGTGCAGAGCCTCGATGTCAATCCGCTGATTCTCAACGAAAGCGGCATTGTGGCGGTCGACGCCGCCGTCTTCGTCGGCTGAGTTATCCGGCGATCACCCGCGCCATCGCCTGGTTGGTTTCCGCGGCAATGCTGCCGATCTTTGCCGTCGCCTGCGCCTGTGCCTGTAGTTGGATCGTGTACTGCGCGGTCTTGGCGGCATACGCGGCAGACCGTTCCTCCAGGCTCATGCCCGTCAGCGCATCGAGGTCGCCCGCGACCGTGGCTCCAATCCGGCTCTTGACGGAGCTCCAGATGTCGTCCCACTGCTGTTGCCGAGCGATCGTCTGTGCCGCGATGTCGGCGATTCCGTTGGTGTCAAAGGCAATCAGTCCCATGGCGATCTCCTAGGCCATTCCGGCGCTGGTCGTCATGGCAATCCCGGACTTCGCGGCCGCTGTGGCGTCGTCCGACCCGGCCAGTGCGACCTGCACAAGCTTGCCGAGGTCGTCGCGCAACGCAGCCAGCTGCTCGGCGAGCGCCTTACCGCCACCGCCTAGCTGCCCGAACGTGTTCGCCGCGACCTGACCAGCCGGGGCCTTCATCGCCTGTAGTGAGAGTCCCGACGAGGCAAGTATCTGCTGCGTCACCGCTTCCATCTGCGCCTGTCCGTCGTCGACCGCGCTCATCGCCGACTGGACGGCGTCGATGTCGATCTTTGGTCCTGCCATGGTGCCTCCTTAGTGTCATGTCGATCCGCCTGGGGGTTGGCGAATCGACGTACCCAAGAGTCACACGAAGTTCGGCATCGATCCGTTTGAGTCGGAATTGCCTGTGGATACGCAAATCGGGTTGTGGATACGGCAGGCGTTCTACTGGTCGTGAATCAGCCGGCCCATGACCGGCCGGACATGTGCGCGCAGC
Organism: Antricoccus suffuscus; assembly: GCF_003003235.1. Taxonomy (NCBI): domain Bacteria; kingdom Bacillati; phylum Actinomycetota; class Actinomycetes; order Geodermatophilales; family Antricoccaceae; genus Antricoccus; species Antricoccus suffuscus. The sequence goes on along the minus strand of NZ_PVUE01000022.1, from coordinate 39,592 downwards.
CGCTTCGCGCTGTCTGCCTGTCCGGAGAGCTGGGTTAGCAGGCTCTGCTGAAACAGCCCGTCTAACAGCGCGTAGGTCGGCGCGGAGGTGAGGTACGGCGTCGTGCCGGAGAGCTCAGCATAGCGACTGACGATCCGCCAGATCATCCGCTCGAGGCTCTGATCGATATCGTGCACGTCCGGTCGAAACGATTCTTCGAAGAGACTCTGAGCTCGCAGGTCGTACCAGAGCCGGTGCATCGTCGCGTCCTCGACGAGGGTCTGTGCGAGACCGGCAGCAAACCCCTCACGCAGCTCCTCTGCGGTTTGCGCGGTAGCGACGATTTCGTCGTAGCGCTGCACGCACACGGCCTTGTACCGCCGTACGCAGTGGGTAATCAGATCGACCTTGTCGCGGAAGTAGTAATGCAGCACGCCGTGCGAGAAGTCCGAGTTTTGGGCTATCTCACGCAGACTCGTGCGCGCATATCCAAGCTCGGAGAGGGTCAGCAGCGCCGACTCCGCAAGCTGGTCGCGGCGCTCGGCAAACTTGTCGACCGAACCGCGCGAGATCCGGTCGATCTTGTCCTGAGCCGTCTGCGTCATAAGTCCCTTCCCTTGTCACGCGCCGGGGCGCGAGGAGATATCTGTCAGTTTAGCGGGCATCCGGCCACTAATTTGGACGACTGCCCAAACTTTTCTTGACAACTGTCAAGGAACCGGTAGATGCTATGCCCGACGTCACATTGAAAGGACTCGCAGATGGGCGTGTACGAGCTAGATGGACGAAAAGCCCTGGTCAGCGGCGGCGGACAAGGTCTAGGCGAAGGCATAGCGCGAGCACTTGCGCGGGCCGGCGCCGCGGTGATGATCGGTGATATCAACACCGAGACCGGTAAAGCGACGGCGGCAGCGCTCCGCGATTCGGGCGCTACCGCGGGTTTCGTAGAACTCGACGTCCGGGAGGACAGTAGTTGGGAGGCAGCGGTCGGGCAGACCGTCAGCGAACTGGGCGGTTTCGACATCCTGATCAATAACGCCGGCGTCGAGTTGTCGGCCCTGCTGGTCGATCTCGATCCGGACGACGTACGACGGATGCTCGAAGTCAACATCCTCGGTGTCGGACTCGGCATCAAGCATGCCTTTCGGGCCATGCGACCAGACGGCCCGGCCGGTGCTGGCGGTGCCGTGATCAGCATGTCCTCGGTAGCCGCCACCATCGCCTTCCCCGGCATCGCCGCATACTCCGCGACAAAGTCGGCGGTCGACCGACTCACCAGGGTTGCCGCGATGGAGTCAGGCAAGCTCGGATACGGCGTGCGAGTCAACTGCCTCTATCCCGGCCTTGTCGCGACCGAGATGGGTGTCAAGCTCGCCCAGGACGTCGTCGAGCTCGGACTTTTTCCAAGCGTGGATGAGGCAATCGGGGGCGTCGTCGGGCTCACACCCCTCGGTCGCCTCGGCGAGGTCGCCGACATGGCCGACGCCGCGGTGTTCCTCGCCTCGGACGCGGCACGATTCATCACCGGGGCTGCGCTCCCGGTCGACGGCGGGATGGGGATGTAACGATGAGCACCGATAAACCGGTCGTCGTATATGGGGTCTCGGGCTACACCGGACGACTCGTGTGTGAGTACCTCCGCGAGTTCAACGTCCCGTTTATCGCCGCGGGCCGCGATAAACGGCGAGTCCAGGAGGTTATCGATAAGGTTCCCGGCATAGACACGGTCGAGCACGAAGTTGTCGAAGTCGAACATGACGTGGGCGCGCTGACAGAGCTGTTCTCCGGCGCCTCGGTCGTCAGCAATATGGTCGGCCCATTCATTAAGTTTGGTCACGAGGTCGTTGATGCCAGCCTCGCGGCCGGCTGCCATTACATGGACACGACCGGCGAGCAGGACTGGGTCTTAGATGCGCAGTCCAAGTGGGGCGAGAAGTACGCCGACAAGGGTCTCTTGTTGTCCCCCGGCGTCGCGCAGATGTACACCACCGGCGAGATCGCTGCGAATATCTGCCTCGAGACTCCCGGTCTCGACACTCTCGACATTCTCGTGCTGTGGAAGGGATTTCCGACGTACGCCTCGATGCAGACGATCTTCACTATCCTCAAGGCAGACTGGTTCTACCTCGAGCAAAACCAATACAAGCAATGGCCCGCCGACACCACCTTCGAGGTCAGCGTTCCCGGTCAGCACGCGACCGCGCTCGCCGTTCCATGGGGTGGTACGTCGCACCCGGTCTGGTTTAAGAACGATCCGCGGGTGGCCAACGTGAAGGTTGCCGGCGGCGTGTTTGACCGGACCGTGATGGACACGGTGGTCGCGACCACGACGATGTTCGAGGAGCAGATCAAACCGCTGGGGCCCGCCGAACAAGAGGCGGCGCTGGCGGAGGTCGCCGGTTCGGTGCAGGCCGATATGCCGCCGCGCGAAAATCCTAGGATCAACACCTCGCTGGATTCCGTCTATGCTTCAGGCCCACTCGGCCGGGCACACTGCGTGATCCACGGCAATTCCAACTACAAACAGACCGGCCTGCTTCAGGCCTACGCGGCGTACTCGCTGCTGCAGCAGGCGCCGAAGCGCGCCGGGTTCGCCTCTGCGTGCCAGGCGTTCGGGCACCGCGAACTTCTTGGCGTACTACGCAGCTTCGGGCTTGTGATGGAGCCGGAGCTGACCGTTCACGCTTGACCGTCGAGCTCGGCGAGCACCTCTTCAGTGTGCTCGCCGAGTCCGGGCACCTGCCAGCGCCGCGCGCTCTGGCTTAGCCCGACCGGCGCGATGGGACCGGGCACTCTGAGTCGTTGACCGCTCGGTGTTGTCACCTCCGCGACCGAGCGCGAACCGGTCTGCAGCGCATGTTCGGCGTACTCCTTCGAGGACTGCACAGGCCCACAGGGAATCCCGTACTCGGCCATCACGTCGGCGATCTGCGCTCTGGTACGCCGTTCGCACCACGCGGCCACGACCTTGGAAGTCTCGTCGCGTCGGTCAAAAGTCGCTGCCTCGTAAGAGATGTCGTCAATCCAGGACGGCTCGCCAATTGCGCGGCAGAACCGCTCCCACGTTTCCTGACCAAGCGGGGACAAAAAGATCGAACCATCGCTCGCGGCAAACGTGTCCGCGTACGACATCTCCAATTTATTGCCCATCGGCCGAACCGGCTCGCCCATGAGCGACGCCTCGATAGCGTGCGCGGACGTCGCGGCGTACGACTCAAGCATGCCAATATCGACGAGCTCGCCTTGCCCCGTGAGCTTGCGGCGGTAGAGCGCGAACATGATTCCCAGCGCGGCCTGATAGCTCGCGATGTGGTCGGCGATCCAGGCATTGGCGAACATTGGTCCTGAGTCGGTCGTACCGGACATCTCTGCAATACCGCTCATCGCCTGGATGATGCCGTCGTATGCACGTAGTCCACGATCTGGCCCAGTTGCGCCAAAGCCGGTGATGTGCGCCATCACGATAGACGGGTTGAACTTCGTGACGGTCTCATAATCCCAGCCGAGCTTCTTGGGTACGTCGACCGTGTAGTTCGTCAGGATTACGTCTGCTCCGGCGAGCAGCTGGCGGAACTTCGCCATATCGTCGGCATTCTTAAGATCGAGAACGACGCTGCGCTTTCCCCTGTTGTGGCAGGCAAAGTAGATGCTCTCGTCATTGCGGTGCGGGTAGGCATTACGGGCACGCTCGCCCGTCGGCGGCTCTACCTTGATGACGTCCGCGCCGTGATCGGCAAGAATCTGGCCGCATTGCGGACCAGCAATCGCATGCGTCAGCTCGATTACCCGAACACCGTCTAAAACCGCTCCACCTGCCACCATCAATGATCTCCCTGTCGCCGTGATGGTCACGCTACCTGCGACCAGCCGGAATCCCGGCTGCCCGAGTAGGCAGTCGCAAAAAGATCGGGAACGCGCGGGAAGGACCCGTCTCCTAATGGAGACGGGTCCTTTTGCTACGCGACCTCGAAGAGTCCTGCAGCGCCCATGCCGCCGCCGATGCACATTGTGACGACGACGTACTTGGCCTTGCGGCGCTGACCCTCAAGGAGGGCGTGCCCGACCAGACGTGCTCCGGTCATTCCGTAGGGATGACCGACCGAAATGGCGCCACCGTTGACGTTGTAGCGCTCCGGATCGATTCCGAGGAAGTCACGGCAGTACACCGCCTGCGAGGCGAACGCCTCGTTGAGCTCCCAGAGGTCGATATCGTCGATTTTCAGGTTGTGCTTCTCCAACAGCTTGGGAATGGCGAAGACCGGCCCGATACCCATCTCGTCCGGTTCGCAGCCCGCGACGGCCATCCCGCGATAGATGCCAAGGGGCGTCGCGCCACGCTTCTCGGCTTCCTTCGCCTCCATGAGCACGACGGCGGCTGCACCGTCCGACAACTGTGACGCGTTGCCTGCCGTGATCGATGCGTGCGCGCTGACTTTGCCGTCCGGGAGCACTGGCTTGAGCGACGCAAGACTTTCCAGCGTGGTTGAGGGACGGTTGCCCTCGTCCAGTTCGAGGGTGACTGTCTCCTGGCGAGTCTCGCCAGTCGCCTTGTCGGTCACAATCTTGGTCGTGGTGAATGGCACGATCTCGTGCTTGTAGAGACCGTTCTGTTGCGCCACTGCCACTCGTTGCTGTGACAGAAGGGCCATCTCGTCTTGGCGCTCGCGGCTGACGTCGTATCGTTCGGCGACGATCTCCGCCGTTTCAAGCATCGGCATGTACGTCGTGGGCAGGTTCTCCACGAGCCAAGGATCCCTCGCACGGAAACCGTTCTGGTGCTCGTTCTGCACCAGCGAAATCGATTCGACACCACCACCGAGCGTGATCTCCATGCCGTCACTGATAATTTGCTTCGCCGCGGTCGCGATCGCCATCAGGCCGGAGGAACACTGGCGATCAATCGTCATCGCCGGGACGGTAACCGGAAGGCCGGCGCGCAGTGCACCTTGCCGGCCGACGTTTCCGCCGGTGGAGCCCTGCTGCATCGCACAGCCGAACACCACGTCCTCGATCTCTCCGGGCTCGACCCCCGCCCGCTCAACGGCCGCGGAGATCGCATGCGCGGCCAGATGCTGACCTTGCGTGTCGTTGAATGCCCCGCGGTAGGCCTTACCGATAGGCGTTCGCGCGGTCGAAACGATTACTGCTTCTCTCATGGTGCTCACTCTCTCTGTAGAGGGCTGAATCGACAATTCCCTCTCATCCTCGCCGATGGCGTTCGGAAGGCCACCCCCGGCGTCATTATTACGCCGATGTGCCTTGCCGAGTACGCCAGTAGATCAGCGCGACGAGGCCCGGTATGAGTGGCAGTAGCAATGTCGCGGCCCGCCAAATCACCAACGCCGCAACCAGGTCCGGTTGAGCGACGATCCCTTCGGCGTTGATCAGCACGATGAGGCTGGCATCCAGCACTCCGAGCCCGGCGAATGGAAACACCGTCAACGGGTACAAGCAGAGCAATGCGGCCAGAACGGCCAGGTATCCGATATCGGAGCCCGGGACTCCGACGAACCGCAGACAAGCGACCAATACCGCGCAGTCGACCGCGACGAAGCCGAGCATCGTCGGCGTGGCCAACCCTATGCGTCGCGCCATCCCCGTAGCGGATTCTCGTTGGAACCGAGTCATCGCCACGGCCCACGCTTCGGGGTCGATGGAGGATCTCAGTCGTTTGACAAGCTCGCCGACGCGGCGCCCAAAGCGACCGGCGATCTGTTCGCCCTTCGAAATCACCGCCAGCGAGCCGATCAGCACGGCCGCCGCGGCCGCCCCGCCTACGGCCATCCAGATCTGAATCGGCTCAAGGGGCAGCGCCCACAGCGCCAGCACTAATCCAACGATGGGCGCGACGAACCGGGCTATGTAGAAAACGACAGTGTCGAGCACCAGGACCGCGGCGCCACGGGTGGTCTCGATGTTGTAGGACCGCAAGATGGACAGCCGGAGCACCGTATCCGCTGGCGGCGGGGACAATGTCTGGATCAGCGTGCCCGATAGGGCGGTCGATAAGGCGCTCGAAAACCGGAGACCAGGCAGGAGGATCAACAACGTCGAAGCATTCACCACCTGCCGCGCCATCACTATCAACGCCACGACGAGGATTTCCCACCACACCAGCCTGCCTAGCCCGTCGCCGACTTGCGCCCAGTTGACTTGGCGCAGCGCCGCGATGGCTAGCCATATCCCCAACAGAACGACCAGGATCTTCGCGGCAACCAACGCGACCCGCCGCCAGCGTTGCGTGGATGTGGCATCGATCGGCAGGCTCGCTGGTTCGTCGGTCACACCTGAATATTGTCCAGTTGTCGACGTAATGTCCAGTTGCCGCGATATTGGCACGCTAACGACGGCCAGTAAAACGCCAAAAGGGCGGATTGGGCCGCGACTATGCGACCGAATCCGCCCCTGACGAAACTACTTCTTACAGGCTGCCCACGTCGGCTGCCTTGGCCTTGACGGCTTCGGCCGCCTCCTTGAGCCCGGCGATCTCGGACTCGGTGAGGTCGCCCTCGACGACCTTGCGTACGCCGCCCTTGCCGATTTCGGCTTCGACGCCGAGGTAGACACCCGAGATGCCATACTCGCCGTCGACCCAGGCGCAGACCGGCATGACGTCGCCGGAGTCGGTCGCGACCGCGCGTGCCATCCGGGCCGCCGCCGCGGACGGGGCGTAGTACGCCGAGCCGGTCTTGAGCAACGCGACGACCTCGGCGCCACCGTTACGGGTGCGTACGACGAGCTCCTCGATCTTGTCCGCGTCCATAACCTCGGACAGCGGCTTGCCGTCAACGGTGCAGCGTGACGGTACCGGCACCATCGTGTCGCCGTGCGAGCCGAGCGTGAGGGTCTTGACCGACGCGACCGGTACGCCGAGGGTCGTGGCTACGTTGTTGGTGAATCGCGCGGTGTCGAGCATGCCGGCCTGACCGATGACCCGGTTGTGCGGGAAGCCGGTGGCGATCTGCGCAAGCGTGGTCATCTCGTCAAGTGGGTTGGACACGACGATGACTACGGCGTTGGGCGAGTGCTTGGCAACCTGCTCAGCCACGCCGCGAACGATCTTGGCGTTGGTCTCGATCAGGTCCATGCGGCTCATGCCAGGCTTGCGCGGCAGACCGGCCGTGATCACGACGATGTCCGATCCGGCGGTCACCTCGTAGCCACTGCCGTCGACGCCCGTGGTGCCGCCGACGATCTCGGTCTCGAACCCTTCGATGGGGCGCGACTGGTTCATGTCGAGCGCGAGGCCCTCAGACTTGCCTTCGACAATATCGGTCAGCACGACCGTCTCGAATACGTCGTACTCCGCCAACCGCTGTGCGGTAGTTGACCCGTAGAACCCAGCGCCGACGACGGTTACCTTGCCCGAACGACTCATGTTTTGTCGCTACCTCCGCAATACTGGACACCCCAATCTTGTGGAGGGCGTCCGCCTATACATCCGAGGCTACCGCCGGGCAGGTCTGCGACGAACTCGCGGCGTGGTGATCTTTGCTGCACCTGCGGCTCAACCGGGGACACTCACCGCCAGCACCCCGAGGCCCACGGCTAGGGCTAAGCACAAGATCGTGTCCGTGACCCGCCCCCGCACCACCAGCCAGCCGGTCACCTTGGGCGGCATCGTGAGCCGAATGACACCGGCGACGGCCACGGCGAAGGCCATCACGACCAGACCTTTACGCCAATACTCGGTGGCGACCAGCGCCATTCCCACGGCTAGGGCGACCCACACCGCAAGAATCGGCAACTGGCGCTTGATACGCCCGGCCCAGCTCGCCGGCGGGATCGATCGGAAGATGTTCACCGCTGCCCGTCAGGCCCCCTGCGCCCGCCGTTCGGCGGCCTCGACCACATTCGTCAGTAACATCGCGCGGGTCATCGGTCCGACGCCACCGGGCATCGGCGCGAGGTACGCCGCGACCTCGCGCACATCGGGGGTGGTATCGCCGACGATGCCGTCCGGGGTGCGGCTCAATGCCACGTCGAGTACGGCGGCGCCGGGCTTGATCATGTCGCCGGTAACGAGTCCTGGTGACCCGGCCGCGGCTACCACGATGTCTGCCTGTCGCAGGTGGGCGGCGAGGTCCCTGGTGCCGGTGTGGCACGTAGTAACAGTCGCGTTTTCGCTCTTACGGGTCAGCAGCAGCCCAAGTGGGCGGCCGACCGTGATGCCACGGCCGACGACCGCGACATGAGTGCCGGCGATCGGCACGTCGTAGCGGCGCAGCAACTCGACGATGCCCCGCGGCGTACACGGCAATGGCGCCGGTACGCCGAGAACGAGACGGCCGAGGCTGACCGGATGCAACCCGTCAGCGTCTTTGAGGGGATCGATCAGCTCGAGCGCCGCCTCGCCGTCGAGACCCTTGGGCAGTGGAAGCTGGACGATGTAGCCGGTGCAGGCCGGATCCGCGTTCAACTCGGCGATCGCGGTTTCCACCTCACCTTGCGTCGCGGTCGCGGGCAGATCGCGGCGGATACTGGTGATGCCGACCTGCTCGCAGTCCCGGTGCTTGCCGGCGACGTACGACCGGCTACCCGGATCATCGCCAACCAAGACCGTCCCCAGACCCGGTGCTATCCCCTGTTCGCGCAGCCGCGCAACCCGAGACTTCAGCTCTTCTTTGATGGCGGTCGCGGTCGCTTTACCGTCCAGAATCGTCGCAGACATGGCGTCATCTTTTCACGCGACGCCCGCGGGTCTCGACCCACGCCGATGAGTGCGCGCTTTTGCATCGGCACGACCACAGGTTAGGGTCTTAGCGACACAGGCCAAGCAACCGCAGGAGCCTTATTAGTGCGTGAAATCGTTGTCTTTTCCGGTAGCGCCCACCACAAGCTCGCAGAACGTATCTGCGAGGGGCTCGGCGTACCGCTCTCACCAGTCGATATCAAGAGATTCAGCAACGATTGCCTGCAGGCGCAACTGATGGCCAACTGCCGCCAGCGCGACGTCTACTTGATCCAGCCGCTGGTGCCGCCGACCCAGGAGCACCTGATGGAGCTGCTCATGATGATCGACGCGGCCCGAGGAGCATCGGCGGCACAGATCACCGCGGTTATCCCACATTTCTCCTACGCGCGCTCGGACAAGAAGGACGCCTCACGGATCTCGCTCGGCGGACGGCTCGTCGCCGATATGCTTTCGGCCGCCGGCGTGCACAGGGTGCTCACTATGGCGCTGCATGCCCCTCAGGTGCACGGCTTCTTCAGCGTGCCGGTCGACCATCTGACCGCCATCGGCGAGCTCGCCGACGAGTTTCGCGGGCAGGACCTGAGCGACACAATCGTCATCTCCCCCGATCTTGGCAACGCAAAGACAGCGACCCAGTTCGCTCGCCTACTTGGGCTTCCTGTCGCGGCCGGAAGTAAACAACGGCTCGCCGACGACACGGTCGTCATCGACTCGATCGTGGGAGATGTGCAAGGCAAGAAAGCGATCATCCTCGACGACGAGATCGCGACTGGCGGATCTATCGTCGAGCTGCTCGACCGACTCAAGGATCTCGGTTGCACCGAGGCTCAGGTCGCCACGACGCATGGCCTTTTCGTCGGCAAAGCCGTCGAGAGGCTGCGCGGGCATCCGATGATCCGCGAGGTCATCACGACCGATACTGTGCCGGCGCCGACCGGGTGGCCAGAGCTCAAGACCCGTTCAGTGTCCGCGCTTTTTGCCCAGGCAATCGCTCGCATTCATGCCGGCGAGTCGGTGAGCAGTCTGTTCGACGGCGTCGACCCGACGTACGCGCCACCCCAGCCCAAGCTTCCTTTTCACTAGCGAGCCCGCTACGTCATGCGCTCTGGCTGCAACACCAGACCCCCGACGTGTGACGTCCTCTAGGGGTAGGCGAGACGGTGGCCAGGTTCACCTACTCGAGGCGGGTAAGGAATGCGCCGAGGATCGGTGCCCATAACGCCGCGTCCGCGTGGCTGGCCATATGTCCCTTGTCGGTCGGTAGTTCGACGTAGGTGATGTCGACTCCGGCCGCACGCATGTCGGCGACGTAGCCAGGGCTCTGCGCGATATCGAACACGGTATCCGACGGTGACTGCACGTAGAGGACCTTGGTGGATTTTAAGGCGGCGTAGTCATCGGTGATGTCGAACGTGCCGATTGCCCGTCGTAACACCATGAGCGAGTGACCGTCGTAGACCTGAGCCCAGGCCTCCGCGTCTGCACGAATAGCCGCCTCGCGGTCGGCGGGGTCTGGGATTGCCTGCGCCAGGATCTCGTTCATGCCGTAGTTCATCAAGGTTTCGAAACGCATTTTCTGTAGGGTCGCGCCGATCCCGCCGTTGTCGTAGTACCAACCGTCATTCCAGTTAGGGTCAGCGGAAAGCCGTCGCTGCAGCGGTTCGAGCTGACCCAGACCGGTCGGCGACCGCGGCGCCGTCACCGCTGCGGCAATCCCCTTCATGAATCCCGGGTATGACGCCGCCCATTGGAAGGACTGAAAGCCACCCATCGACGGTCCGACGACGGCGACGAGGCTTTCGATCCCCAACGAGTCGACTAACTGTTTCTCGGCGGCGACCATGTCTCGCATCGTGATGTCGGGAAACGTCGGCCCGTATGGCTTCTCGGTGCGCGGGTCGGTGCTGTTGGGCCCGGTGCTGCCATGCGCGGACCCGAGTGCGTTAACCGATATGACGAAGTATCGATCGGTGTCGACGGCCTTGCCGGGGCCGATCAGGGCGTCGTACCAACCAACCGCGTCGGGCCGCACGCCTCGCGCACTCTTGCCGGGCGCGTAACGACCGGCCGCGTGATGGCTCGAGGTGTAGCCGTGCACGACTAATATCGCGTTGTCTCGCCCCGGCGCCAGTTCGCCGTACGTCTCGTAGGCGAGCTGCAATGCCGGCAGCGACTGTCCACTCTCGAGCGGAAACTCGCCGGTGGCGAAGATCTTGCTCTCGATACCGCTCAACTGCGCCATTGCTACCCCTGGGGTCTGGTGACGATCCTTGGGAGCACTCTATCTATCCGACTCCTGCGATATATCCGACGCTCGCGGATCGCTAGTGATAAAAGTGACGAGTGCCGCTGAAGTACATCGTGACACCGGCTTTGGTCGCCGCCGCGACGACTTCTTCATCTCGGATCGACCCACCAGGCTGTACGACGGCTCGAACACCGGCCTCGAGCAGCACCTCAAGTCCGTCGGCGAACGGGAAGAACGCGTCCGACGCGGCGACTGTGCCGACAACCCGGTCGCCGGCGCGGTTCACCGCGAGTCGCGCCGAGTCAACACGGTTGACCTGCCCCATACCCACGCCGATCGTGGCGCCGTCGTTGGCCAACAGAATCGCGTTGGACTTGACCGCGCGAATCGCGCGCCATGCAAACTCAAGGTCCGCTAACGTCTTATCATCGGCCGCCGCACCGCAAGCGAGCGTCCAGTTCGCCGGCGAGTCACCCTCGGCGTCGATCCGGTCCTGCTGCTGCACCAGGGCGCCACCCGAGATCGGCCGCATCTCAATGCCAGCGGATTCGACCGGTTCGAGCGCGAGCAGGCGGATGTTCTTCTTGGCTTTGAGCACTTCCAGCGCGCCATCGTCGTAGCCCGGCGCGATGAGCACTTCAGTGAAGATCTCTGCGACCTGCTTGGCCATCTCGACCGAGACCGGCCGGTTTGTCGCGATTACGCCGCCGTACGCCGACAGCGGGTCACAGGCATGCGCCTTACGATGCGCCTGCGCAATATCCGATCCCACGGCAATACCGCAGGGATTGGCGTGCTTGATAACCGCGACCGCCGGACCGCTGAAGTCGTATGCCGCACGTCGCGCGGCGTCCGCGTCGACGTAGTTGTTGTAGGACATTTCCTTGCCGTGCAGCACTTCTGCATGCGCGATACCGGCTTCTGGGCCTCGGTACACGGCCGCCTTCTGATGGGGGTTCTCGCCATACCGCAACACCGCGCCCCGGTCCCACGTCTTGGCAGTGAATGCCGGGAATCCGCTGTCGCCGTCCGGCGCGTAGGTCGAGGCAAACCACGAAGACACGGCCGCGTCGTACGCCGCGGTATGCGCGAATGCCTGCGCCGCAAGGTGTTTGCGTTGGTCGAGGTCAAAACCGCCGTTCTGCAAAGCTTCTAGCACGTCGGCGTACGCCGAGGGCGAGGTCACGACGGCGACGTTGGCGTGGTTCTTAGCGGCGCCGCGCACCATCGACGGACCGCCGATGTCGATCTGTTCGATGCACTCGTCGGCCGAGGCACCGCTTGCGACAGTCTCGGTGAACGGGTACAAGTTGCTGACCAGCAGTTGAAAAGCCTCGACGCCGAGGTCGGCGAGCTGCGTTGTGTGGTCAGGGTTTCGCACATCGGCGAGCAGTCCGGCGTGGACCTTCGGGTGCAGCGTCTTGACGCGCCCATCGAGGCACTCGGGGAACCCCGTGAGGTCAGCAACCTCAGTGACCTTCGCGCCGGCCGCAGCGATCTGCTTGGCGGTCGAGCCGGTGGAGACGATCTCTACGCCGGCGGCGGCGAGCCCCTTGACGAGCTCCTCGAGCCCGGTCTTGTCGTAGACACTGATCAATGCGCGCGTAATCGCGACCTTGGTCATGAATATTCACCTTCCGCTGTGCGTTGCCGGGCGACTAGATGTTGTATGGCATCGATGAGCATCTGTCGCTCAACGACCTTGATTCGTTCGTGCAAGGACTCTTCGGTGTCGCCGTCGAGTACGTCGACCGCACGCTGGGCAATGATCGGCCCGGTGTCGATGCCTTCGTCGACCGTGAACAGCGTGCAGCCAGTGACCTTCACCCCGTGCGCCAGCGCGTCGCGGACGGCATGCGCACCGGGAAAGCTGGGCAGCAGCGCGGGATGCGTGTTGAGCATCCGACCGCCGTACCGCGCGAGGAATCCGGCACCGACGATCTTCATGAATCCGGCGCTGATCACCCAGTCCGGCTCATACGCCGCGACTTCGTTAGCGAGCGCTTCGTTCCATTCGGCTCGGTCGGCGTACTGACCCACCTTGCAGACAAACGTCGCCAGACCAGCGGCGCGGGCACGGTCGAGTCCGACGATCGCGTCGCGGTCGGCCCCGACGGCAACGATCTGCGCATCGAACGCGGGATCGACGCAGGCATCGATTAAAGACTGCAGCAGTGTCCCGCTACCGGAGATGAGTACGACGAGGCGAACGGGCACGTGACAAATCGTAGTGCAGCGCGCACTGTGGGCGAGCGCACGATGCGTCCGGCCTCCGTATCGATCGTTTAGCTCGCCTTACGCTGACGGTCCTGGACCAGTTGAGCGGCGATCGCGGCGGTATCGATACGGCCGGTGTCGCATTGGTCGACCGCCTCCGGCACCTCGTCGGGAGCGATCGCTTCGGAGGCATCGCCGTCGGTTTCGGGTGCGTCCTTCGTGTCCTCGTCCGCGGTGTCTGTTTCGTCCGCTGCGTCCGCTGGGTCCGGATCATCGGTCCCAGATTCGTCAGTCTCGGGCTCGTCGGCATCGTCAGGTTCGGCATCCTCAACGATCTGATCCTTCGTACGCCGCTTCTCCAGCCGCTCGGCCACGATGGCGACGACACCCTTCAGGTTGACGGTGTAGGTCGTGATCGCCATCAGCACCGCCATCCCGACGACGCCGAACAGAAACAGCCGCAACGGAGATGCGCCGAGAGATGCGAGCCGGTCGGCTCCGATTCCGCCGGAGCCGAGTAGCGCGAACGCACTCAGCATGAGTCCGATGGTGAGGGCCATGGCGCCGACGCCCCCGGCGAGCCGGGCGACCGAACGCTCGTCAGGCTCGAGATGCCGCACAAACACCAGCGCGGCGACAACGGCCGCAGCAATCGGCGCGATAAGTGACGACCAGGTCAGCGCGCTCGGGTGATCAGGCATGACCGCGAAGAGCGGGAAGGCCGGCAGCGGTCCGAGGTGCACCGACAGCAGCCCGACATGCGTGCCTGCCCCGACCGAGAACCCCGCTCCCAGACTGAATGCGGCAATGCATAGCAACGCATTGGGCAGGAAGAGCATCGCCACGACGGCGATCGTCAAGCCGGACGTGCCGCTTGGACCGAGTGCCGCGATCATCGCGCTAGCGGCACTGAAGTTGATAATCAGAGAGGCGATGAACAGCAACGCCGACATGCCGATGAGCGCGAGTACGCCGGCCAATGCACCGCGCAGATAGGCATGTGAGGGGCCCGGCAGCCGACCGAGTAACTGCTGACCGAGCCCCGATTCGGCGAGCATGCCCAGTGCGGTAGGCAAAACTGATAGCGCGCCGCTGACCAGGCCGAGTTTGAGCAGGCCGATGGTGACCGCGGAGGTCGTACCGACCGCAGTGAGCACGAACGCGGTGGTCACGTAGGTCAACCCGACGGCGATCAGCGCTTCAAGGATCCCCAGGTAGGTCCCGATATCGCACCGCCGCGCGAGACTGCGCCCAGAACGGTAGAAGAGGTAGCCGATCAGTGCGGTCACCGCTAGCGGTGGCAACGAAAGTGCACCGCCGCCGAAGCTGAGTCCCCCGCCGTTGGCCAACAGCCAGGATTGCACGCCCACAATCGCCGCGCTGTAGGTTGTCGCGCCGGCGGGATGATCCAGTGACCAGGCGACCAGCGCGAGCGCGATCATCATCGTGAGCCCAGCGAGCACAACGCCTAAGGCCGACAGGGCCGACCACAGCACGGCCCGGCCATTGTTAAACGCCCGCGATGGTGTACGTGTCTCTTGCTCGCCAGCCTTCGTCAACTCTTTGGTCGGGGCACTCACTCGTCAAGAGTCACAGAGTCGTCGGCCAGTGTGGTGAAGGCACGCCGCACACCACCTGCATCTGCTGCATCACCACTCACGCGAATCAGCGCGACGGTGGTCTGTCTTTGGTTCGGGGCCGGGGTGCGATGCGGGGCGTCTGTAGCGCGTCGGCCACCTCAAACGCAGACAGCGACATCAACACCGCGCCGACGGCGAGGATCAGGTAGCCACCGAGAGACAGGTGCGCGCTGAACTGCGCCGCGTCGAGCTTCGTCACTGACGCGAGCGCGATTTCGCGACTCGTGAGAGTGCCGAGGGCGATAAAGAACCACATGACTGCAAACAGTCCCGCGAGCCCCAGCAACGGTCCGATTGCGAACCCGCCAGGGATTCGGGTAGGCGCGCGGCGGCACAGCATGATCAGCGCGAGCACTGCGGCAATCACCAGCAGGACGAATGACCAGACGGTCAGCGCCGACCACCAGCCGTCCACGGCGACGCCGGCTTGCTCGTACTGGGTGAGCGCCGTGCTGACCGACGACGACTCGTTCACGGCCACCAGTCCCACTGGGATCGTGGCCGGCTTACCTGCGAAGCTGATGTCTAAAGCGATCACGCTGAACGCCGCGGCGGCCGCGACCGGCGTGAAGAACACGGCATACCGCATCGGACCGGCATGCGGGCGCTTGTGCTGCACGGTCGGCAGCTGCAGGAATTCCAGTACCCCGATCAGGAGCGTCACGGCGCCGACGATCACCGCCACGATCGGTCCGACGGCGAGCGACGCGGTCCCTTTCGACCCGCTGGTGCGCAGCAAGATGTCGAAGAACCCGAGAACCGACAGCAGGCCGGCTGCGCCGGTGAATCCACCGACGAGTACGCCGACCCGCAAACGGCGAGAGAGCGGCAGGAATACAGACAGCGCAAAGATCACGACCGCGACGGTGAGGAACGCAAAGCTCCAGGCGTACGCCGGACGGCTCCACAGCACCAGCGTAGACATGCCCTGCTCGGTGGCCGCGCCGGACAGCTTGAGGATCGGTAGCGAGTTGGTGACGATCTGCGCAACCAGTAGTACCAGGATCGCCCAGCGCGACGGCGGAACCTGAGCGTTCTTGAACCCGCCTCGCGCGGCGAGGGACTCCCCCCAGGACATCTGATGCTGCGTCCACCCGACCGGCGGCGGTCGATGCGGCGCGGGTGTGACGACGTAGTTCGGTGCCGGCCTCCGCGGCTCCGGATCTACCGGCGGTCCGTCGTACGCCGGCGGCTGCTTCTCCCCTGTCACCTACGACTCCTTGCCCCGGCTCTGCGCGCGCCCTATTCGGTACTCACACGGACGCAACGACAAGCCGCGCGGTGCCATCTATCCCGATCAAGTTTCAAAGCCGAAGGGCCCGCGTGATCGCGGGCCCTTCGTTAGCTGCCGATGTCTGTGCTGTTGCCGACTAGCCCTGTGGCGAGCCCCAACCCTGCTGCGGCGGCGGATAGCCGCCCGGGGCACCAGGTCCGGGCTGTCCCGGCGCCTGCTGGCCCGGTGCCTGCTGGCCCGGCGCCGGCTGACCCCAACCCTGCTGCGGCTGTCCACCGGCAGGCTGGCCCCACTGGCCGGCTGCGGGCTGACCCCACTGTCCGCCGGTGCTGGACGGCGTCTTGGGCTGCTTGATCGCCCACATAATCTCAAGTGCGCCGAGTGCCAGTCCGGCGATACCAGCGACGAGGACGAAGTACGCGCCCACGCCGTACTGGTCGATATGGGAGATATTGACCAGGAATTCGAGCACCCCGAACAGGCCGCCGATGGCAAGGGCGCCACCGGTCGCGAATGCGAGCGGGAACGGCAGCGACAGGTTAAGGAATATGTCCACGGCCGCTGCAGCAGCGGCAATGAGGAAGAAGATGAACATGAAGATGTTCAGAGTCAGGTTCCAGCCCGACGCGCCGGAGTAGCTGTAGGTCTGGCCATAGTAGGTCTCGCTCGCGCCGGCAACAAAGTTCAGCGAGATTGCCAGGATGCTGAAAAGCCACATCCCCAAGCCGCCCCACTGACCGGGACGGATCGTGGCCGCGTTGAATTTCTTGACCGCGCTGGACTGGCCCATCGACTGGCCTAGTGACTGGCCCCACGTCGGTTGCCCTTGCGGCTGGCCTGGCTGACCATGCTGCTGGCCCTGCGGCTGGCCGTATGCCTGGCCCTGTGGCTGGCCATATGGCTGCTGAGGTTGCGGCTGAGCGAAGCCACCGGATGGCGGTCCCTGTGGCTGCTGCGGCGCAGCGAAACCGCCCGACGGCGGTCCCTGCGGCTGTTGTCCTTCAGGCTGGCCAAAGCCACCTGTCGGCGGACCCTGCGGATACGACATTCCGACCCCTTGATTGAGTACTTCACATTGGTCTACGCAGACGTAGACAATAATTAGCAGTTCTAGGTTCCGCGCCTACAATAAGCCATCGCGACCCAAACAGGCAGCACGAGGCGCGATTCGTTAAATGCCTGATACGTGACGCGACCCGCGAAGACCATCTTTCGACGGGTCCGCGGGCCGCATCACTATAGGACTTCTAGCGCACGATCAAAGCGCGTTGACGATCTCACGCATCAGAGCGGCGGCCTCGGACGGCGTCTTACCGACCTTCACGCCGGCCGCCTCAAGCGCTTCCTTCTTGGCCTGCGCCGTACCCGACGAACCGGACACGATCGCGCCCGCGTGACCCATGGTCTTGCCTTCGGGCGCCGTGAATCCTGCAACGTAGCCGACAACCGGCTTGGTGATGTTGGCCTTGATGTAGTCGGCCGCACGTTCCTCGGCGTCGCCGCCGATCTCGCCGATCATCACGACAGCAACAGTCTCGGGATCGTTCTCAAACGCCTCGAGGCAGTCGATGTGGGTCGTACCGATGACCGGATCGCCACCGATGCCGACCGCGGTCGAGAAGCCGATGTCCCGCAACTCGTACATCATCTGGTAGGTCAGCGTGCCGGACTTCGAGACCAGGCCGATCTTGCCCGGGCCGGAGATATTGGTCGGAATGATGCCAGCGCTTGATAGTCCCGGGCTCTGCAGGCCCGGACAGTTCGGCCCGATGAAACGGGTCTTCTTGCCCTGGGCGTACGCCCAGAACGCGGTCGCGTCATGCACCGGAATGCCCTCGGTGATTACGACCGCGAGCTCGATCTCGGCGTCGATGGCTTCGATGGCCGCGGCCTTAGCAAATTTCGGTGGGACGAAGATGACCGTCACGTCGGCGCCGGTCGCATCCTTGGCTTCCTGAACCGAACCGAAAACCGGGACCTCGGTGCCATCGAAGTCGACCTTCTGGCCGCCCTTGCCCGGGGTCACGCCGCCGACGACCTTGCTGCCGTAGGCGATCATCCGGCGGGTGTGCTTCATACCCTCCGAACCGGTCATGCCCTGCACGATGATCTTGCTGTTTTCATTGAGAAAAATTGCCACTGGAGTGTCCGTCCCTTATTTCGCAGCGGCGAGCTCGGCGGCCTTGGCCGCTGCGCCGTCCATCGTGTCGACCTGCTGTACCAACGGGTGGTTTGCATCGTTGAGGATCTTGCGACCCTCTTCAACGTTGTTGCCGTCGAGGCGTACGACGAGCGGCTTGGTCGCCTTGTCACCAAGCTGTCCGAGCGCAGTGACAATGCCCGTCGCGACCGTGTCGCACGAGGTGATGCCGCCAAAGACGTTGACGAACACGCTGCGCACCGAGGGATCGGACAGGATCAGCCCGAGACCGTTGGCCATAACCTCAGCGGACGAGCCGCCCCCGAGGTCCAGGAAGTTCGCCGGTCGCACGCTGTACTGCTCCCCGGCATACGCAACCACGTCGAGCGTAGACATGACCAGCCCGGCGCCGTTGCCGATAATGCCGACCTCCCCGTCGAGCTTGACGTAGTTGAGCGAGAGCTCCTTGGCCTTCTGCTCAAGGGGATCGGCCGCTGACTTGTCCGCGAGCGCTGCCTGCTCCGGATGCCGGAAACTAGCGTTCTCATCGATGGTGACCTTGCCGTCGAGCGCGATAATCTTGCCGGCAGGGTCCTTGACCAACGGGTTGACCTCGACCAGGGTGGCGTCTTCCTTGACGAACACGTCCCACAGTTTCTTGGCCACTTCGGCGATCTGGTCGGCAACATCGGCCGGGAACTTCGCCGCTTCCACGATCTCCCGCGCCTTAGCGTCGTCGACACCGACATTGGCGTCGATAGACACCCTCGCCAGCGCCTCCGGGCGGGTTTCGGCTACCTCTTCGATCTCGACGCCACCTTCGACAGATGCCATCGCAAGGAAGGTGCGGTTCGACCGATCAAGCAAGAAGGAGATGTAGTACTCCTCGGCGATGTCGGACGCGGCGGCCACCATCACCTGGTGAACGGTATGGCCCTTGATGTCCATACCCAGGATGGCCTCGGCCTTTTCCTTCGCATCATCGGGGTCGTCGGCGAGCTTGACGCCGCCGGCCTTGCCGCGGCCGCCGGTTTTTACCTGCGCCTTGACGACAACCTGACCACCGATTTTGGTCGCGATTTCCTTCGCCTGCTCTGCCGTCTCGGCAACGCCTCCACCAAGCACCGGTACGTCGTGCTTGGCGAAGAGCTCACGAGCCTGATACTCGAAAAGATCCACTATGCATCCATTCCTTGTCGCGCCGCGGCGCTTTTGAATGTTCGAACACCTGTCATCTGGCAGGCGGGTCCTGCAATATTCTGGCCGTGAGCGAGCGTATCGCTCCCAGGTCGCTAGCCGACCAGCGCCCTGCCATGCGCGATCGAGGCGACCTGCCCGAGACCGATATCTGGGTCTGGCTTGTGCCCCGAGGTTGGAATACTCGCTAGCTGCGCTCCGTCGCGGCCTTCAACGACCCACTTCTTCGACGGACGCTGGTTCTTGCGCGGCTTGCCCTTTTTGTCCAACGCGATCGTTTCGTGGACATAGACCCGGCCGATCGCCGACCACGGGATGCGCGCGACGCCCTCCGTATTTGTCTTGTCGCGCACCTGGACTCCGCCGCCTTCGAAGACGATCTTCGGCTGTTTGTCGAGAAGCTTGACCAGCTGTATGACCGCGACAACGATGAGAACGATCGGCAGGATGTGGATCAAGATGCTGCCCCTGGTGACCCGCCCGGCGCCGTTGTCGAACTCAAACAGCGAGCCGTCGTACTGCAGCCATAGAACGATGGCGATTGCGACCGCAACGCACGCGATCGCGATCACCGCCGCCATCGTCCGATTGACCTCCACCACAACGCGTCCGTCATCCGGCGGCTTGATCGGCGCGACCGGCGCCGGCGGTCCGCCGACGGGCTGCACCGGTTGCTGTGGCTGCATCGGCTGCTGCGACGGCGCGGGACCGTTGCCAAATTGCGGCGCGCCACTTTGCGGGAACTGTCGCGGCGGCGGCCCGCCGTACGGTCCGTTTGGCGGCGTTTGCTGGGGAAATTGCGGAGGCTGGTTCATATATCTGATTTCTATAGTCGCGGGATCAGTCGCGGGTCACATTTTCTTTGACCCAGGCGGCGATGGATTCTGTCGTGGCCCCGGGGGTGAAGACCTTCGCTACGCCTATCTTTGCGAGTTCGACCTTGTCGTCTTCCGGAATGATTCCGCCGCCGAAGATCACCACGTCGGACGCGTCGCGTTCCTTGAGTAGCTCGGCGACGCGCGCAAACTGAGTCATATGCGCGCCGGACAGCACCGAAAGCCCGACGCAGTCGGCGTCCTCCTGCAGGACCGTCTCGACAATCTGCTCGGGGGTCTGGTGCAAGCCTGTGTAGATCACTTCCATGCCTGCATCGCGCAATGCGCGCGCAACGACCTTGGCACCTCGGTCGTGTCCGTCCAGGCCGGGTTTAGCCACAACCACCCGAATTCGAGAACTCATCTGCTCATTCCCTCACTTGCCAGAGGGGTTGGCACCCCGTCGTTACTGGACAACACCGATACTTCTCGATCACCCACGAGCGTACATACCCGCCAGGATCACAATGCGCGGACCAAACCCGTCG
Source organism: Antricoccus suffuscus (assembly GCF_003003235.1). Taxonomy (NCBI): domain Bacteria; kingdom Bacillati; phylum Actinomycetota; class Actinomycetes; order Geodermatophilales; family Antricoccaceae; genus Antricoccus; species Antricoccus suffuscus. The sequence continues at coordinate 18,879 of NZ_PVUE01000022.1, read as the reverse complement.
ACGGTCATATCTCGTCGGTTTCCGCGCCGAGCGGTCCGGTACGACGGCGCCGAGTCAGCGTTGCGTAGACGGCGCCGGCTGCTGTGATGACCGTGGCCGCGGCTAGAAGGTACGAGCGGACCCCGGCCACAAAGTCCGGATTACCAATGACGTCACGGAAGTTCAGCAATGCCTCGTAGGCGAAAAAGCCGCTCAACCCGACCAGGCCGCCGATGACCGACGTACGAGCCAAGAGAAACGCGATCAGTACGCCGACGATCAGGACGGTCACCATAAAGGTGATGCCGCCGGCTCGACCCAGGCCGAGCATGCCGCCCGGGCCTGCAGGTACCTGCACATCTACGGGCACCTCGGTGATCCCGTCCGGTTTGGTGACTCGCACTGCCGGGAAGACCGGCGGGTTGTAGAACGCGATCAAGCCGATGATCCCAGCGCCGACGGACGCAAGCGCGACTCCGACGCGAGCACCCTCCAGCGGTACCGGGTCGTTGTCCTCGATGCGGGGCCAGCAGATCGCGCAGAGGATCAACGCCACGACCAGCGCGCCCTGGCCGGCGACGGTCAGGGTGTGCCCGGTGAGTCCCGTGATCGAGGTTGTCTCGTAGCCCTTGCCGAAGTAGAAATCCGTCGTGGGGTGCTCTGGGATGCTGGACGTCTGGAAAATCGCAAGCATCAGCGAGCCGACCGCCGTCGCACCAAACGCGAGGAGCGCTGACATAGCCGCACGCCCGGCTCGACCGATCGCCAGCAAGACACCGGCCCCCGCGACGACAGTCAGGAGGACGAGCTGCGCGAGTACCGACAACACTGAGACGGGCGCGGTGACCGTTTGTCCGCTGAGGTCGGCGTAAGGCGTGTACTGGCCGACGACGAGCGCCACTGCGCCGACGACAGCCAGTGCACCGGCGGCCCGCATCACCATCGGCGCCCAGCCGCCCGAACGGTCCGGAGCGATCAGCGTCCCGAACGTCAGCTCGGGCGCGCTTTGCTTTGGGCGGGGCGGGGTACGCCGTACCGCGCCGGCGGGACGTCCCTTCGCGGACTTGCGCCCGGTGGGTCGCGCGCCAGCAGACTTAGCCTTCGCGGCCTGCTTGCCTGCGCGGGGTGTCGTGCTCGCCACCGATGGGACCCTCCGTTCGCCGCTCATTGGTATCTAAGTGCATTGGCATCTAAGTGTTCGCGGCGATCAATAACGGTAACAACGAAACCGTCCCAACCGGCCGCGGCGCTACTCACGGGTGTCGATCGTCACGTACATCCGGGGTATTTGGCGGTTACATGCCCCACACGGTGGTTGCGCGCAGGCAAACGAATAATTACGGTTGGATCTCGAACGCAAGACTTGGCGTCATAGTGCGCCGCGTGCTTGAGCCGTTCACGCCAGTAAACATCACATGGTTGCCGACGTGTGTCCCATGACGCACGTGTCTGGGTCGCTTCGTCCGGGGAAGGATGAGAGCGCCCGCGCTGCCGTGCGATGTTTTTCGTTGATGCCGTTTTTAGCGGCGTAAGGGGCTCCTGCGTGTCGCGACATCGACTCGACGAAGCACATTCCGCCAGCAGCAATAAACACGCAGCACCTGCAGACCCCGCGCCAGTGACCATGGCCGAGCGCGATGAAGACGCTCTCGACGGTGCGACCCGATCCCTCCCCTTCCACCGCACCACGGCGTGGCTCGCCGGGCTGGCGATTGGCGGCGTACTGCTGCTCGTGTTCGGGATCCACCCACCGGCCTCCACGACGTCCGCCGCCTCGGCGTACTCCTCGAGTGACGGCATCGGCGGCGAGTCCGGCGCCGGTCTCAGCGATGGCGGCACCGAAAACGCGGCCAGCGAGCTCAGCGCGGCCGAGGCGGCCAAGCGCCTCGACCAGTTGCGTACGTCGCGAACCGAACGTTTGGCGACCGGATCGGCCGCCTGGGTCAACCCGGTGCCGTCTGCGCGCTACACCAGCTGTTTCTGTGAGCGTTGGGGCACCATGCATGCCGGGATCGACCTCGCCGCACCGCTGGGTACGCCGATCGGCGCCGTCGGCGACGGTGTCGTGCTGAAGGCGGGGCCGGCCAGCGGATTCGGGCTGGCCATCTATATCTTGCACGAGAACGGCGATGTCACCGTCTACGGCCACATGTACGTCATGGACGTCAAGACCGGGGACATTGTGCACGCCGGGCAGCAGATAGCCGAAGTCGGCAGCAACGGGCAGTCGACCGGTCCGCACTTGCATCTCGAGGTGCACATCGGCGGGATTAGCGGCCAGAAGGTCGACCCGATTCCCTGGCTGGCCGCCCGCGGAATCATCATCTCGTAGCGCCCGCTCGTCCTAAGTAACGCTCGCCCGCGCGATCCGCGAGCCTGTCCCGCACCCGTCGGGCACCGATCGTACATTTGTGCTGTTTGGCAGCAAGATCTCGTCATCGGCGCTACGGAACGGCACATGTGTATGCAGTAGGCGGGCGGGACAAGTAACGTCGAGGGTTCAAACTCGGATCGCGGGGCAAATTTCCCGCGGATCGCGCCGGACCTTGCTATGGATTGCGTCAGAGCTTCTGCATCACGCCAGAGGCGTAGCGCAGCACCAGCCACTTCTTGCCCGAGGTCCCGAAGTCAACTTCGGCCTGCGCGTTATCGGCGTTGCCGCGGGTGCCGACCACTGTGCCGAGCCCGAACGAGTCATGAGTGACCCGGTCGCCGGCGGCGAGCGCCATGGGTGGACCGGCCTTCGCGCCGCCGCGCAGGCCACCTCGGCTCAGCCCGGACTCTATTCGCCGACCCACCGCGCGCTGCGCCGGCACGACGCTGCGGCCGTAGCCGTCACCGGACGACCGAATCGTGTCGGCTTGCTCCCACTCGACCAGTTCTGGCGGGATCTCGTCGAGGAACCGTGACGGCGGGTTGTAGCTGGGCTGACCCCACTGACCGCGTACGACGGCCCGCGACATGAACAGTCGCTGCCGCGCGCGGGTGATGCCGACGTATGCCAGCCGGCGTTCCTCTTCGAGCTCTTTGGTATCCGCGAGCGACCGCAGATGTGGAAACAGTCCGTCTTCCATGCCCGTCAGGAAGATCGTCGGAAACTCCAGTCCCTTCGCCGTGTGCAGCGTCATCAGGGTGACGACGCCGGCCGACTCGCCGTCGGCGTCCGGAATCTGGTCGGCGTCGGAGACCAGCGACACCCGTTCCAGGAAGTCGTCGAGAGTGCCGTCGGGATCCTGTTGAGAGAACTCGGCGGCCACCGCGACGAGCTCGTTGAGATTGTCCAGACGGCTCGCGTCCTGCGGGTCGTCGCTGTCCTCGAGCTCCGCGGCGTACGCGGTCCGGGTCAGCACCGACTCGAGTACGCCGGCCGGACCAGATTCATCTTGATCGGTGCGGATGCCGTCGATCAGGTCGTTGAACTCGCGGATCGCCTTGACCGACCGTGGGTTGATCGCCGGCGCCTCGTCGGCGCGCAGAAGCGCCTCGTTAAACGAGATGCGCTCCCTGCTGGCGAGCGCCTCGACGCATGCCTCGGCACGTGCCCCGATGCCACGCTTCGGAGTATTGAGGATGCGTCGTACGGCGACGACATCGTCCGGATTGCTGATGTACTTGAGGTAGGCCAACGCGTCGCGGACCTCTTTGCGCTCGTAGAAACGCACTCCCCCGACGACTTTGTAGGGCATCCCAACGCGGATGAACACTTCTTCGAATACCCGCGAGGAGTTGTTGGTGCGATAGAAGACCGCGATGTCCGACGGCACCGCTTCTTTGGCGTCGACCATCTCGTCGATCCGCTTCGCCACCCAGGCCGCCTCGTCGTGCTCGTTTTCCGCGACGTACCCCTCGATCCGGCGCCCTTCGCCGGCTTCAGTCCACAGCCGTTTGGGGCGGCGTTCTGCGTTCTTGGCGATGACGGCGTTGGCGGCGGTCAGGATCGTCTGGGTAGAACGATAGTTTTGCTCCAGCAATACCGTGCGCGCGTTGGGGTAGTCGCGTTCGAACTCCACGATGTTGCGGATCGTCGCACCCCGGAAGGCGTAGATCGACTGGTCCGAGTCGCCGACCACGCACAACTCCGCGGGCGGAATGTCGTGCGCACCGGATGAGTCCGCGTCACCGACCAACTCTTTAATCAGCATGTACTGCGCGTGGTTGGTGTCTTGGTATTCGTCGACCAAGATGTGCCGGAACCGCCGCCGATAATGCTCGGCAGTATCCGGGAAAGCCTGCAGCAGGTTGACCGTCGTCATGATCAGGTCGTCGAAGTCGAACGCGTTGGCCTCACGCAACCGACGCTGATAGAGCTCGTAGGCCTCGCCCTGCACCTTTTCGACCGAGTTGCTCGCGTTGGCGCGGAACGCCTCCTCATCGATCAGTTCGTTTTTCGCGTTGCTGACAACATTGCACAGGGTCCGCGGCGGGAACCGCTTGGTGTCGATGTCCAGGTCACGGGCGACCAACGTCATCAGCCGCTTGGAGTCGCCCTGGTCGTAGATCGTGAACGACGACTTCATGCCGATGGTCTTAGCTTCGGCGCGGAGGATGCGCACGCACGCCGCATGGAAAGTCAGCACCCACATGCTGCGCGCCCGGCCACCGGCCAGGGCGGCGACACGTTCCTTCATCTCGGCGGAGGCCTTGTTGGTGAAGGTAATTGCGAGGATCGCGCCGGGCGCGACCTTCCGTCGGTCCAGCAACCATGCAATTCGCCTGGTCAACACCCGCGTCTTGCCCGAACCGGCACCCGCGACGACCAGCAGCGGACTGCCTTCGTGCACCACGGCGGCACGCTGAGGCGGGTTGAGATCGCGCAGCAGAGCGTCGTCCGCGAGCGCGGGATCGAGAGTGGAATCAGGCATGGTTTCAGGCATCATCGCCACTTTACGGCCCACCACCGACACCGCCGAGCAGGCACCTTGGCGCGCTATGGAACGAGCACGCCATAGGGTACGTCGGTACCACGTGGGCGCTCACTGCTCACGCTTTTGACGCGATCGCATGGGAGAACGTGATGGCCCGCGGGCCCGACAACCGGGACGACCCTGACCTGCCGAACCTCCGTCGGTTCCGACTCGGATCGGACGGGTCCACGATGGCTCCGGTACCGGAGCCGATTCCCACCCGAGACGGCGATACCGAGGGCGACGTCGCGTCGGATGAGGCGCAGCCGGGCAGCAGTCCCGTCAACGACCCGTCCGCCGAGGACACGACCCTCCTCGACTTCGATGATGTTTCTGACGAGTTTGACGAGACCGACCTCGCGCAGACGCGAACCGCGCAGTTTCCAACAACCGCGCCGTCCCGGTCGCAGCCGGCAACTGGACCTGTCATTCCGCCGTCTCTTCCTATTGCATCGCCCAGGCCCACGACGGCGGGCGCCGATCGGGCGCCGAACACCAGCCCGATAGCGTCGAACCCCCGACCTGGAGGGCCTCCCGGACCCCACCAACGGCCAAGCACGAGCGCACCCGACGGGCCCGCCGAAGGGCGCAAGAAGAAGGCACTCTGGGCCGCCGGGATCGGCGCGCTCGTCATCCTGCTGGCCGCCTTCGTCCTCATCGCGAAACCATTCGGCGACGATCCCGTCCGCCAGGACGCGGACAACACCAGCAACCCAAGCAGCCGGCCGTCAAGCCGTACCAGCGATTCTGCCGAGGCCACTCCCACGGCACCCAACGGCGCAACTCCGGATCGGTTGCCGCCCAACACCGGCGGCCTCCCCGCGCCGGGAAGCCCGCGACCGGCCGACCCAGACAAATGGGCCACCAAAGTCTGCGGCGCGATCGCCGACTACCAGGAGACGAGCGCGGGCCTTGCACAGGACGTCGATAGCGTGGGCAACAGTGCGGTCGCAAAGGCCAAGCTGGTCACGATCGCGGAGAAGAGCAGTTCTGTGCTGACAGACCTGCGAGCCAACCTTTCGGACATCACCGACGGCGGGACCGCCAGCGACCTCACCAAGATTCAGGGCGCCGTGGCGGCCGCAGCCGACGACGCGGCCGCGAGCATCGATCCAACCAGCTCGGGCAACAAGGAACAGTCCGGCGGCACGTTCGGCGACAAAATTAAAGAAGCGCTAGAGCGGCCAACGTCAACGCTCAAGTCCGAGGTCGCCAAGCTGGACACGGCGCTCCACAAGACGATCAGTAGCGCCAAGGCCTGCGAACCGCTCGACCTCTAAGCCGCGAGCACTACTCCCACTCGATGGTGCCAGGCGGTTTACTGGTGATATCGAGGGTGACCCGATTGACCTCGCGTACCTCATTAGTGATCCGGTTGGAGACGCGCGCAAGCACGTCGTACGGCAACCTCGACCAGTCGGCCGTCATCGCGTCTTCGCTGGAGACCGGTCGCAATACGATCGGGTGACCATAAGTGCGCCCATCGCCCTGTACGCCGACCGAACGCACGTCAGCGAGCAGTACGACGGGGCACTGCCAAATCTCGCGATCCAGCCCGGCCGCGGTGAGCTCGTCTCGGACGATCTGATCTGCCGCACGCACGATCTCAAGCCGCTCGTGGGTGATCTCGCCGATAATCCGCAGCGCAAGACCAGGACCGGGGAACGGCTGACGCCAGACAAGCTGCTCAGGCAGCCCAAGCTCGATGCCGACGCGGCGTACCTCGTCCTTGAACAGCGCCCTCAGCGGCTCGATCAGCCCGAACTGCAGGTCGTCCGGGAGACCGCCTACGTTGTGGTGGCTCTTGATATTGGCGGCCCCTTCGCCGCCCCCGGACTCGACCACATCGGGGTACAGCGTGCCTTGGACGAGAAAATCGACCTCGCGTCCGGCGTCGGTCGCCTCATCCAAGACGTCACGAGCGGCACCCTCGAAGACCCGGATGAACTCGCGCCCGATGATCTTCCGTTTGAGCTCGGGGTCGGTGACGCCGGCGAGCGCATCCAGAAACCGCGCGCTCGCGTCGATTACCCGTAGCGAAGCTCCGGTGGACGATTCAAAGTCCCGCGTGACCTGCGCGACCTCGCCACGGCGCATCAGTCCGTGATCAACCAGCACGCAATGCAGCTGATCGCCGATCGCCCGCTGGACCAGCGCGGCGGCGACCGCGGAGTCCACGCCGCCCGACAGTGCACAAATGACGTGGCTGCCGCCGACCTGCGCCTTGATTGCGGCGACTTGCGTGTCTACGACGGCGTCCATCGTCCAGTCAGAACGCAGTAACGCCACGTCGTGCAGGAAACTCTGCAAGGCCTGTTGTCCATGCGCGGTGTGCATGACCTCGGGGTGGTATTGCACGCCGTACAGCTTGCGCTCGACATTCTCGAACGCGGCGACCGGAGCACCAGCGGTCTTCGCGGTCACCGAGAAACCGGCCGGGCACGCGGTCACGGCGTCACCATGCGACATCCAGACCTGCTGCGTGTCAGGCGTACCGGCAAACACCGCCGAATCGGGAGCCGTGACCTGAAGGTCGGTACGCCCGTACTCGGAGGTACCTGTATGTGCAACGGTGCCGCCAAGTACCTGCGCCATGACTTGGAAGCCATAGCAGATACCGAAGATAGGCAGGTCAAGCGTGAACAGGTCGGGGTCGAGACTCGGTGCGCCCTCGGCGTACACGCTCGACGGTCCACCCGAGATGATCAGTGCGCGCGCGCCACGCTTCTTGACGTCGGCCGCCGTAATCGTGTGCGGGACGATCTCGCTGTAGCAGCGAGCCTCGCGGACCCGCCGCGCGATGAGCTGCGCATATTGGGCGCCGCAATCGACGACGAGGACGAGTTCAGGTTCTTCCACGCGCTAGTTTCCTTCGGTGACGAGAACGGCAGCCAGTTTGTCGAGCTCGGTCTCGCTCATGCCGTGCTGGTGCAGAAACTCGCGGGCGCCGCCGTACTCCTTGTCGACCCAGTCCATCAGGGCCAGCATCGTCTCGGCACTTGTCATCTGGCGGCTGACATCTTGCGGATCGAGCTCGCCGTAGCCACCGAGCTCAGCGAGCCGCGCGACGATTTTCGGTACGGCGCTCGCTGAAGCGGCGTAGTCCGCGGCGATGATGTCGTTGTTGACGCCGGCCAGCGACTGCGCAAGTGCGACGACGACTCCGGTGCGATCCTTGCCCGCGGCGCAGTGCACGAGCACCGGCGTCGCGTCCGGACGGATCAGCTCGCGCAACGCAGAGACGAGCGCGGCACCGTCGTTGGTCTGAAAATAGCCCTTGTAGTACTCGTAGGTGATCTCCCAGACGGGCCGCTCCGGCTCGGCGTCGACGGCGGCACGCAGTCCCGGCGCCACCATCGAGTCGCTGCTCCTGACCGGGACGTTGATGTGTACGACGTCGTCCCTGCGCAGCGGCCCGATGCCGTGTTCGCGAGACTCGTCGGAGTAGCGCAGGTCGAGGATCGTCCGCACGCCGCGCTCGTCGAGCAGCACTTCGGCGTCCTTCTCGGTGAGCCGCTGAGGACTGTCCATCCGCAGCAGGACGTTGCGGCGTACCTCGCGACCGTCGACGGTGGGAAGCCCACCGGCGTCGCGAGCGTTGAACGCGCCCTCGAGCACGATGACGCGCTCGCTCACTCGGGAGATGTCGGGGGTCTGGCTGGAGGAAGTTTCGGCGTGCATCGCACTTCTTTCTAAGTAACGGAGCCCGTCACTGGAAGATCTGGGCTGACTACGACGGCTGGTGCGGACTAGACGGAGTGGTGCAGGTCAGAGTCAAGAAGAGTGCGCGACCGGTTCGGACATGGCTAGCTCGACGCGCTGAAATTCCTTGAGATCGCTATAACCACACTTGGCCATTCCTCGGCGTACGCCGCCGAAGAGGCTGTGCCGGCCATTCGCGACCAGCGCGTCGCCGGACAACAGCTGCTGCATGGGCAGCTGGGCCTCGGCCGCGTCCGGGTCGAACACACCGCGCGGCAGCTTTGGGTGGCTCGCGGCGAAATCCCACCACGCGCCCTTACCCGGCGCCTCGGTCGCGGTGGCAAGCGCCCGGCCGAGCATGACAGCGTCGGCGCCGCAGCCGAGCGCCCGCACGATGTCACCGCTGGTGTGCAGCTCGCCGTCGGCGATCACGTGGACGTATCGGCCACCGGTCTCGTCGAGGTAGTCACGGCGCGCCGCGGCAGCATCGATGATCGCTGTGGCCATTGGCGCCCGGATCCCGAGCACGTCGTCGGTGGTGGCCGAGCGGTCGATACCGAAGCCGACGATAATTCCGGCCGCTCCGGTGCGCATCAGGTGCAGCGCGGTTTGGTAGTTGTTGCAGCCGCCCACGACCACCGGCACGTCCAGATCGGCGATGAACTGCTTGAGGTTGAGCTCGCCGCCTCCCGTGCTCACATGCTCGGCCGAGACGATCGTGCCTTGAATGATCAGTATGTCGACGCCGGCTTTGAGGATCACCGGTGCGAGCAGTTCGGTGTGCTGCGGAGATACGCGCACCGCCACGGTGCCGCCAGCGTCGCGCAGCTGCCCGATGCGTTCGGTGATCAGCTCTTCGCGGACCGGTTCGGCGTACAGCTGCTGCAGTGCTGTCGTCGCGCGCTGCGGATCGGAGGCGAGCAACTTGTCGTACGCCGCGGCAGGATCGCTGTATCGAGTCCACAGGCCCTCGGCGTTGAGCGTGCCGAGCCCACCCGCGGCCCCGACCTCGGCTACCGACGCCGGGCTCATGGTCGCATCGCTGGGGTGCGCGACGAGCGGGATGTCGAACTTGAACGCGTCGAGTCGCCACGCGGTCGACACATCTTCCGCGTCGCGCGTGCGCCGCGTCGGTACGACGGATATGTCGGACAGGTGGTATCCGCGACGCGCTTCGCGTCCTATCCCGATCTGGACGTAGTCACGCATGTGGCTCCTTCTGTGGAACGTCAGGTCCGGTACATCATCGCCAAGCCGGTACGCCGAGCTAGCGGCGGCTGCCGTAGTTGGGCGCCTCGACCGTCATCTGGATGTCGTGCGGATGCGATTCTACGAGTCCCGCGGCGGTGATCTGGACGAGTCGGCCCCGCAGCTGCAATTCGGGGATCGTCTGCGTGCCGGCGTATCCCATGCCCGCGCGCAAGCCACCGACAAGTTGATGCGCGACCGCCGAGAGCAGCCCGCGGTAGGGCACCTGACCCTCGATCCCTTCGGGTACCAACTTGTCGTCGGACAGCACGTCGTCTTGGAAGTAGCGGTCCTTCGAGTACGAGCGCGCCTCGCCTCTGGACTGCATCGCGCCGAGCGAACCCATGCCGCGGTAGGCCTTGAACTGCTTGCCGTTGATGAAGATCAGGTCGCCGGGGCTTTCCTCGACTCCGGCAAGAAGGCTGCCGAGCATGACCGCGCTCGCGCCGGCCGCGATGGCCTTGGCGATGTCACCGGAGTACTGCAGTCCCCCGTCTCCGATCACCGGGATGCCGGCGGCGCGACCTGCTTGAGCGGCCTCGTGGATCGCGCTGATCTGCGGTACGCCGACTCCGGCGACGACGCGCGTCGTACAGATGGACCCTGGCCCGACGCCGACCTTTACCCCGTCGGCGCCCGCATCGATGATCGCCTGCGCGCCACGTTTTGTTGCGACATTGCCCCCGACGATGTCGACGCTCAGCTCTTTTTTGAGCAGCGCCACCATCTCGAGGACCGCCTTGGCGTGCCCGTGCGCCGTATCCACCATCAGGATGTCGGCGCCGGCCTCCACGAGCGTCATCGCGCGCTTGACCTGGTCTTGGCCGACACCAACCGCGGCCGCCGCAAGCAGCTGACCATTGCCGTCCTTCGATGCGTGTGGGTACTGCTCGCGCTTGATGAAGTCCTTGACAGTGATTAATCCGCGCAGCTTGCCCGCCGCGTCGACCAGCGGAAGCTTTTCGATCTTGTTTTGGTGAAGGAGCCGCAACGCCTCGTCGCCGTCGACACCCATGGGCGCGGTGACCAGGTTGTCCTTAGTCATCACATCGCGGACTTTGCGCCGCATGTCGCTTTCGAATCGCATGTCGCGGTTGGTCACGATGCCAATCAGTACGCCGGCATCGTCGACGACCGGCAGGCCGGAAATGCGGTAGCGGCCGCACAACTCATCCGCCTCGGCGAGCGTGTCGTCGGGGCTGCAGCTGACCGGGTCGCTGACCATTCCGGACTCGGAGCGTTTGACGAGCTCGACCTGCCGCGCCTGGTCCTCGATGGCAAGGTTGCGGTGCAGCACGCCCAGGCCGCCTTGGCGCGCCATCGCGATAGCCATCCGCGACTCGGTGACGGTGTCCATCGCCGAGGAGATCAGCGGGAGCTTGATGGAGATGTTGCGGGTGACCTGCGTCGTGGTGTCGACGTCGCTGGGCACGAAGTCCGAGGCGTCAGGTAGCAGCAGCACGTCGTCGAAGGTCAGGCCCGACGACACAAACTTGTCGGCGATGAATGGATCTACCTCGGACTCTGCGGAAAGATTCGACCGATCGCCGCTCACACATGCCTCCAGAACAGAGTTGATAACGATGCTTCTTATGCTACGTGCCAATGGGGGTGTGACCTGGCGCGCGGACCCACGCGCTTTGTGGCGCCGGTCCCACCGCCATCTCGAGGCGACGATGCCAGCGTTACCGTCGCGGTCGCTAGCGGGTAACGAACCCATTAGCGGCGACCGGATCGGCGCGGCTATCCACAACATCGCCCTCGCCACGTGACGTATCGGTATTAGTCGCTACCCTAGAGGTGTGCACAGAGATACCTACGGCCATGATTCATCCGGGCACGAACCGAACCGCCATGATCCTCTGTGGGACGGTGCCCCTCTCGACCCGTTCCTGGAGGACGGTTTCGACCCCGCTACCGCGCTCGACGCAGAGCCCCTACCCGAACCACTCGACGAGGAAGAAAAGCTTCTGATCCGCGAAGATCTCGTCCAGTTGGACGCCTTCCTGGAGCTACTTGCTCCACGCGGCATCAAGGGCATTGCAATCGATTGCGACGGCTGCCACGAGGTGCACTACTACGCGTGGGCGATCATGCGCGCCAACCTCGTCCATATGCTGCAGTACAACCAATCCCGCGTGCACGAGCCACCGTTCAGTCCCGATCCTGATGAGTTTGTCAGCTGGGACTACGCCCGGGGATACGCCGACGCGATCACCGATCAGCGGCCTTAGCCACAGCGGGTTGCTCGGCGCGCGGCTTCCGGGCCGGCATGCGCAGGAGTACCTCTTGATTGAGCGTCGCGAGTAGCGTGCCGTCTTCGGCACGGATCCGGCCATGGGCCATTCCGCGGCCCAGCGCGTTGCTCGTCGGTTCCGCTTCGACCAGCATCCACTGGTCCGCGCGGGGCGCGCGATGCCACCACAGAGCGTGATCGAGGCTCATCGCCGCCCACTCGTTGCCCGGGACCTGACTGTGCGGGTTGCGCGCGGCGCGGATGATGCCGAGATCACTGATCAGAAGCAGAGCAGCGTAGTGCAACGCCGGCGACTCACCGAGGTTGCTGTCCGCGCGAACCCAGTACGGATGCAGGCCCTCTCTAGGTTGGCCAGCGGTCCACGGCGCGACCGTACGTATCTCGTACGAGCCGACCGAGCCAAACCGCGCGTCACTCGGTATCGGGGACGCGTCGGCGATACGCGGCATCGTCGATTCGGCCCGGCTCGGCTGCCAGTCCTCCCCCGCTTCGCCGACATGAAACGACACCGTCGCCATCAACAGTTCGCGCCCCTGCTGGTGAATGACCACCCGCCGGGTGCTGAACGAGCCGCCATCTCTGATCCGCTGCACCTCGAAGGTCAGGTCAGTCCCGGCGACACCGGCGCGCAGGAAACTGGCGTGGATCGAGTTGGGCTGACGGTCCTGCTCGACGGTCCGGGCCGCGCTCATCAGTGCCTGAGCTAGAAGGTGGCCGCCGAAGATTCGGTCACCACCATGAATGACGGGCACGCTGAACCGGTCGACGCCAATCTGTTGTAGGTCCAGGATGCGCTGCAACGTCGGGGACATCGACACCTTCTTCCATGAGTTCACCGCAGGTTCGGTTCGGTGAACTCACTTTATCTATCAACGAAACGCGAGTCCCTCGAACCTCCCGTTGGTGCGCCAATCGGCGATGTAGTCGAAAAACGGCACCGGCCCGAGCGGGTAGCCGCCGCGGTCGAGTTTTTCCTTGCGACCCTCGGCCTGTCCTTCACTGTTGTAGTAGCCGGGCGTGCAGTCGGGGCCACCAACGATGCCCTTCGGCGCCTTCTCGATCGCCGCGACCCAGTCTGTCTCGGCTTCCGGCAGTACCTCGACCTGTCCGGCGCCGACGGACTGCGCGTGCGTGAGAATGGCGGCGATGGTGTGTCCGGTGTCGACGTAGTTGCTCGTGACGTTGGAGGCCAGACTAGAGCCCTGGAAGATGCCCACGACGAACATGTTGGGGAAGCCGTGCACGTGCATTCCCTGGAATGACTGCATTCCCTTGGCCCATTTGTCGGTAAGGGTCACTCCACCGCGACCGACGACCTCGAATGCAGAGCGGTGCGTGTAGTCGGTGTTGAACTCGAAGCCGGAGGCGTAGATCAGGACGTCGAGGTCGTAGTGCTTGTCGCCCACCCATGCCCCGGTCTCGTCGATCCGTTCGACCCCCTTGCCATCGGTGTCGACCAAGTGCACGTTGGGTCGGTTGAAGGTCGGCAGATATTCGTCATGGAAGCACGGACGCTTGCAGAACTGCCGATACCAGGCCTTCAGGCCTGCGGCCGTCTCGGGATCCTCGACGATTTCGTCGACCCGTCCACGGATCTCCTCCATCTTCTCGTCGTCACTGTCGTGGTACGCCGCCACGAAGTCGGCCGGCGTGATCGCGGACGGGTCAGGCGCATTGGCCATCATCCTGGCGAAGATGCGCTTCGTGATGTCCGTCCAGCCGTCATGCACAAGGTCTTCGTCGGCGACGCCCATCGTCTGCAACACCGCAAAGTTGCGCAGCCATTTCGACTGCCAGCCCGGCTCAAGTGCACTAAACCAGTCCGGGTCGATCTCGTGGTTACCGCGCACGCCGACCGCAGATGGCGTGCGCTGGAAGACATACAACTCCCCCGCGTCACGTCCGAGTGACGGCACGATCTGGATTCCCGTTGCCCCGGTGCCGACAATCCCGACCCGCTTCTCGGCGAGTTTCGTCATCGGCTCACCCGTCCAGTCACCGCCAGTGACCTCGTAGTCCCACCGCGCGGTGTGGAACGCGTCGCCCGCGAAGGACTCGATCCCTGGTACGCCAGGCAGTTTGGGCCGGTTCAGCGGGCCAGTACCCATCGCGACGTACGTCGCTGTCATCCGATCGCCACGATTGGTCTCGATCACCCAGTGCGACGCGTCGTCGTTCCACGTCATCGTGTGGATCTGGGTGGAGAAGACCGCGTGTGGATAAAGGTCATAATGCGTGGCGATGCGCAGGGCGTGACCCCAGATCTCCGGCGCGCGCACATACTTCATGGTCGGCATGTGGCCGGTCTCCTCGAGCAGTGGCAGATAGACCATGGCGGCCGTATCGCACATCGCGCCCGGGTAGCGGTTCCAGTACCACACGCCGCCGAAGTCGCCGCCGCTCTCAACGATCCGGAAGTCGTCGATGCCGGCTTCTTTCAGCCGCGCACACACCGACAGCCCCGCAAAACCGCCACCGACAAAGAGAAACTCGACGTGATCGGTCAACGCCTCGCGCTCGACCCACGGCGTGTACGGGTCCTCTTCGAGCACGGCGAACTGGCCGGTCGGTTCGACGTACTGGTTGATCCCATCGGGCCTGATCCGCTTGTCCCGCTCCTCGCGGTAGCGCTCGCGCAATGCGTCGCGCTGATCCTGGGTAAGGGTGACTGGTGCCTCATGAGTGTCGGCCATGCGCTTACTTTGGTTCACCTTGTGACCCGCGGTCAAGCAACGCAAAGGAAAAGGGCGGTCGCATCCAGGAATGGATGAGACCGCCCTTTCTACTCCGAAGAGTTAGAAGCCTGGGCCCGTGTTGTGCCCGTGGCCGTGTCCGTGGCCGTGACCGGCCTCTTCCTCGTCCTCTTCTGGCTTCTCAGAAATCGTGCCCTGGGTCGTCAGGATCATCGCCGCGACCGAGGCCGCGTTGGTGACGGCGGCCTTGGTGACCTTGACCGGGTCGACGACGCCCTGCTTGATCAGGTTGCCGTACTCGCCGGTGTCGGCATTCCAGCCGACGGTCGGCTTGCCATCGCGCACGTGCGCGACGATGACCGAACCCTCTTGGCCGGAGTTACGGGCGATCCAGTACAACGGTGCGGACATTGCGGTCCGCACAAGCCGTACGCCGGTAGCCTGATCGGCCGTGAGGCCCAGGTCCCCGTCAAGCACCTTGGAGGCGTGCACGAGCGCCGCGCCACCGCCCTGCACAATGCCTTCGTCCACCGCTGCGCGAGTCGCCGAGATCGCGTCTTCGATGCGAAGCTTCTTCTCCTTCATCTCAACCTCGGTCGCCGCACCGGCCTTGATGACCGCAACGCCGCCGGCGAGCTTCGCCAGCCGCTCCTGCAGCTTCTCCCGGTCCCAGTCGCTGTCGGTCGACTCGATCTCCGAGCGCAGTTGCGAAACGCGACCATCGATCGCCTTCTTGCCACCGGCGCCTTCGACGAGGGTCGTGTAGTCCTTGGTGACGACCGCGCGGCGTACCTTGCCGAGCAGGTCGAGGTCCGCGGACTCCAGGCTCAGGCCGATCTCCGGGGAGATCACCTGACCGCCAGTGACGATCGCAAGGTCTTCCATGAATGCCTTGCGGCGATCACCGAAGAACGGGGCCTTGACCGCGACGACGTTGAACGTCTTACGGATCGCGTTGACCACGAGCGTCGAGAGGGCCTCGCCGTCGACGTCTTCGGCGATGATAACCAGCGGCTTGCCGGCCTTCGCTACTTTCTCCAGCAGCGGCAGCAGTTCGTTGATCGCAGAGATCTTGCCCGGGTGCAGCAAGACGTAGGCGTCCTCGTGCACGGACTCCATAGCCTGGGTGTCGGTGACGAAGTACGGCGAGATGTAGCCCTTGTCGAACTGCATACCTTCGGTCAGCTCGAGCTCGGTGGTGAGCGTCGAACCTTCCTCGACCGTGATGACACCGTCGGCGCCGATCTTGTCCATCGCGTCGGCGATCAGATCACCAATAGTTTTATCCTGCGCGGAGATGGTGGCTACCTGCGCGACCGCGTCGCGGCCCTTGACGGGCGTGGCGTTCTTGGTCAGCTCTGCCTCAACAGCTTCGATGGCCGCCTCGATGCCCCGCTTGACATCCATGGGGTTGGCGCCTGCAGCGACGTTACGCAGACCCTCCTTCACCATCGCCTGGGCGAGGACGGTCGCAGACGTCGTGCCGTCACCGGCGATGTCGTTGGTCTTGATCGCCACCGACTTGACGAGCTGTGCTCCCATGTTTTCGAACGGGTCGGACAGGTCGATCTCGCGCGCGATCGTGACGCCGTCATTGGTGATGACCGGCGCGCCGAACTTCTTGTCCAGTACGACGTTGCGACCGCGCGGGCCGAGCGTGACGCGGACGGCGTCGGCGAGGCGGTTGACGCCACGTTCGAGACCGCGTCGCGCTTCCTCGTCAAAGTGAATAACTTTTGCCATTAACGATTACCTCTCTATACGCCAGCCGCCCCGCACCGTCACACGGTGAGGGGCGGCCAGAACAGAAAATGAGTTGTTATCGAGGGTGTTACTTCTCGACTACTGCGAGCAGGTCGCGCGCGGAGAGGACGAGGTACTCCTCGCCTGCATACTTGACCTCGGTGCCGCCGTACTTGGAGTAGATGACAACGTCACCGACGTTGACATCGAGCGGTACGCGGTTGCCGTTGTCGTCGATGCGGCCGGGGCCGACCGAGATAACGGTGCCCTCCTGGGGCTTTTCCTTAGCGGTGTCCGGGATAACAAGACCGGACGCAGTGGTGGTTTCCGCCTCGTTGGCCTGAACCACGACGCGGTCCTCGAGCGGCTTGATTGCCACCTTTGCCTTCGCCATGAATTAACCTCCCCCTTCTGGGGTTTCTCGTTTGGCTTGTGAATGCGCACATTGGAGTGCTGTGTACAGGTGTTGCCTACTGCTTAATGCTCTCTGGGCCGCCGTCGCGGGGGTCGACTCAAATCGCAATTAGCACTCTAACCCTGCGAGTGCTAGTTCCGCCACCTGGGGTCAGAGTTATGTCTCATGCCCGCACCACACGAACTAGGCCGTCTCACATCGGACGCAGGAGCGTTCGCGCTTGCTGCTGCAACCCGGATGATCGAGGACGGTCAGTCGGATCTTCAGATGTTGCAGTCGCTGCGTCGTACCGTCACCCAGGACACAGCCACCGCCGCGTTGCGTCAGGCTCAGCTACGGCGCCGGGCGGTCGCGAAGTTCGGCGATGACGCGGCCCAGATGTGGTTCCTACCAGACAGTCTCGAACAGGCGAGCCGGCCCGAGGTCTCCGCGCACCGGGTGGGCCGGCTCGTCGATGCCGGGGTGCGACGCATCGTCGATGCCGGGGCGGGAATCGGTGGCGACACAATCGCCTTCGCGCGCGCTGGGATCGACGTAACGGCGATCGAGTCCGATCCGGCCGTGAGCGAGGCACTGCGGCTCAACGTCGCGGCCCTGGGGCTCGGCGGGCTCGTCGAGGTCGTTCCAACCGCAGCGCGGGAGGCACTGCGGGGCGTCGATGCGCGAACAGTGCTGTTCTTCGACCCGGCTCGGCGTACCGATGGACGGCGCGTGTTCGATCCGCAGCTATGCAGTCCCCCGCTGTCCTGGATCACGTCGTTCACCAACCCGGTCGTCGCGAAGATGTCGCCAGGGCTGGACCACGACGCCGTACCGGACGGCTGGGAGGCCGAGTGGGTGTCCACCGCGACCGAGTCCGGTCGCTCGGTCGTCGAGGCGTGCCTGTGGTCGCCCCCGTTCGCCGCCGCGGAATGCCGCGCAACGGTAGTCGGACGCAACACGGTGGAGAGCATTGCCGGTCGGCCGGATGACGACCTGCCGGTTGGCGAGGTTTCCAGTTATGTCTACGAACCGGACGGTGCCGTCAATCAAGCTCACCTTGTGGGGCAGGTTGTCCGGGCGACTGGTGGCACATTGTTGCAGCCGAAGATCGCCTATGTGACGGGCGACTCGCCGCTGCCGAGCACGCTTGCCTCGACGTACCAGGTGCTCGAAGTGCTGAACTGGTCTAAACGTCGCGTCAAGGCCGCGATGCGCAACTATTCAGCTCGCGATCTCATCGTCAAGATGCGCGGCCTGCGACTTGACCCCGGCGCTGTACGCCGTGAATTGCTACCCGCGTTGCACGATCAAGCTGGAGAGCCGATCGTGCTTATCTTGTGTCGGCGTACGTCGGACACGATCGCGATCCTCGCCCGCCGCGTCGCGACCTGAACGTGCCCGTGGTGCGCCCCCATGACCGGTCTACTCGTCGCCGTGTACCTCATCGGACGTGGCATCGTCGAGCCCTTCTTGATCGACTACGCGCGCCCTGCCAGCTACGCCAACTCCTGGGCCGGTCCACATGTGGGCAGGTGTACTTGCCGTGCACAGCGGCCCCGGTCTTATCGCGCTCGTTGTACTGGTCTGGCACGTACACCTGCGCTGCAGTGAGTCTGCTACTTATTCGCGTCTGTTGTTGAGGGTGATGCGGTGATGCAGGACCGAGGTACGGGTCTGGTCGATCCACGCCGGCGGGCGCCAGTGCGGTAGTCCTCTGATCATGACTGATTCCCAGCCGCGGTCTTCGTATTCGCGGTGGTGATAGCCACACGCGAGAGTCAGGTCATCGATATCGGTCGGGCCGCCGTCTCGCCACGCGGTGACGTGGTGGATTTGGCACCATTCCGGTGGCACGTCGCATCCGGGGAAGGTGCAGCCGCCGTCCCGCGCGACCAGCGCGATGTATTGGCTCGCGGTCGCGAGCCGTTGCGCCCGGCCGAGGTAGAGCACGACACC